>JBEGUP010000255.1:0-4351 GCA_041178825.1 Pseudomonadota bacterium
ATCTAAGCTAATGCAAAATTCCGCCAAATTACTCAAAATCTTCCCCTTCCTTGCTTGGCCTAGGTTGACATTGCCCTTGCTCAAAGGGGAAATGTCAGCCGGTATCACGGTAGGTTTGATGATGATTCCGCAAGCCGTGGCTTACGCCGCCGTGGCGGGCATGCCTTTGGTCACGGGGATTTATGCATCGCTTTTGCCGGCTTTGGTCGCAGCGATGTGGAGCTCGTCGGCTCGCTTGTCAGTGGGGCCAACTGCGTTGACTGCGTTGATGGTGGGCTCGGCTTTGACGGGTTTGGCGCAACCGGGCAGCGTTGAATGGGTCAATTTGGCGGTCTGGCTGGCACTACTTACGGGTTTGGCGCAAATGCTGCTGGGTTTTGCACGCTTTGGCTGGTTGCTCAACATCATCAGCGCGCCTGTGTTGATGGGCTTCACGCAGGCGGCGGCGTTGCTGATTTTGACCTCGCAGTTACCCGCAATGCTGGGTTTCAAAGGCAATTTTTACAGCATGGCAGGTCAAATTTGGTCGCAAATCAGCCATCAGCACATGCCAGCTTTTCACAGCACGGCAGCGTTGTTTGGCGCTGCCAGTTTGGTGTTTTTAATAGGTGCAAGACGCTTTGTGCCGCGTTTGCCTGCCGTTGTGCTGTTGATGCTGGCGGCCTCATTCGTCAGCTACAAGATGGGCTTTGAAGCCAGCGGCGGTGCTGTGATCGGGGCGCTGCCCGCTGGTTTGCCGTCTATATATATGCCAACGATGCTGTCGCTGGAAACCTTCGGTCAGTTATTGCTGCCCGTTCTGGTGATTACTTTGGTCAGCTTCATTGAAACTGCCTCCAGCGCCAAGGTTGAAAGCAAAAAGGGTGGCCAACAGTGGAACCAAAATCAAGATTTGATAGGGCAAGGCTTGGCAAAAATCGCCTCTGGCTTGAGTGGTGCGTTCCCAACCAGTTCGTCGTTTTCTCGCTCTGCCTTAAACCTTTATGCTGGCGCTACCACCGCTTGGGCCAGTGTGGTGGGCGTCACCATGGCAATGCTAGCACTGCTGTTTTTCATGCCCGGTTTGCACCATGTGCCGCAATCTGTGCTTGCAGCGATTGTGGTGGCAGCCTTAGTGAGCTTGTTTGCACCAAGAAACTTTACCAAGCTGTGGCACGTCTCGAAAATGGAAACTGTCAGCGTTTGGGGCACTTTTTGTACTTGCGCTTGCACCCACGCATCATCGAAGTGGGTTTGCATTCCGACGGCAGCCTGCGTGACCGACATTTGTGGCATCTACCCGCGCTGGGGCACAGTCTATATGCGCTGCGCATGGACGCAGAGCTAGATTTTGCCTCTGCCAGCGAGTTTGAGCGGGCTATTTCAGCGCATTTAACCGCCTACCCCAGCACCCAAAGCGTCTGCCTGTTCGCCCAACCCATCAACCGCATCGACGCCACCGGCCTAGAAGTCTTCAGCCAAGTGCGCCGCATGCTGCTGGAGCGCGGCATCACCCTGCACATCAGCGGCATCAAACTGCCCGTAGAACGCATTTTGATCGCCGCCCATGAACTCCCCAGCAAAGACGAAGAATGGCCGCTCTTACGCATGTACCGCACGGATGCGGAAGCTGTAGCGGCGTTTAGGATGCAAGATGAGGCGCTGCGGGACAGTGCGGCTTATATTTAGAAGAGTATTTGCTATATTTTTTATAGCTGCTTAGGCAATTAAAATGCGGGCTACAGCCGTATTTCATTCTCTCACAAAACATCAATAAGATAAGTTGTCGATAACCGACTTTTCTCCCACAATTTCTGCGTGGATGCCTGATTTGGCAGTAGCAAACGCTCGCTCAGTGGCTCTAACAGGGTTGTTGTGGGGTTGACGAGTAAAACATATCTGCCGCCCTGCCCCTGAACGTCTTCGTCCAGCTTGCCGACCCAATCCAGCGCGATGAGAGTTTGCAACGGTGCTTCTAGCTGCAGGTCGTCCACGCGTAGCTGTTTGGACAGATTTTCTAGGTTTTTACCAGTATCAGCGGTGGATAAAGCCTGCAGAATTTCTAGCGCCAATTGAAAATTCCAGCCCGGTGTGTCTCCGCGCCGTGCAATACCGCTTTGCAAACTGGGCAAATAGGCAGCGACGACTGCGCCCAAAAGCACGATAACCCAAGCCACATAAATCCAAATCAACAAAATCGGCACGGTGGCAAATGCGCCGTAAACGGCTGAAAATGTGGGGACTTTGGCCAGATACCATGCCAAACCACGTTTTGCCAGCTCCAATCCCACCGCCGTGAACACGCCACCCAACAGCGCATGCGTCCAACGAACTTGGGTGTTGGGCACAAAGCGATACATGGCGGCTAAGCCCGTAGCGATAACGACAAATTCCAGCACATCCAAGAGCACTTTCACCCCGCCTGGCAGCACGGACACCCAGCCTTTGGATGCTGACAAAACGTAAGAACTGAAAGTGAGGCTCAAACCCAGCAACAGCGGCCCCAGTGTGAGCAGCGTCCAATACACAATGATGCGCCGCGCGAGGTGGCGCGTGGTGCGAACGCGCCATATGTCGTTGAGCTTGCGGTCAATCGTCAAAATCAGCATCAACGCGGAAACCAAAAAAGCCAGCGCACCTACCCAGCCGATTTTGCTGGCTTTGGTGGCAAATTGCCCCAGATAGCTCAGCACTTGGCGGGCAATATTGTCAGGTATCAAACTGTCCACCAGCAACTGCTGCAAACCCGTTTGCATCTTGCCAAACATCGGAAAAACACTGAATATTGCCAGTGCAACGGTAAACAAAGGCACGATGGAGATGATGGTGGTGAAGGTCAAGCTGCTGGCCGTCAAGCCCAAATGGTCTTCTTTAAAGCGCTCGCGCAGCGTCAATGCCGTGTTTTTCCACGGGAAACGAAGCGCATCCCGCATAAAATCATCTAGCCAAGCTTTCAATTTATCCATACCGCTATCATGCCATTGGAAACCCCCTATTTGCTATGACCAAACCTCAACTTTTAACTTCCGCCCCACCCCAATATGTGATGGCTACCCGCATAGCCGCCGTCGGCAGCCTGCTCGGGCTGATTGTGCTGGGGCTGCTGTGGGAGCTGTGGCTCGCACCGATTCGACCCGGTGGCTCGCTGCTCGTCCTCAAAGTACTGCCACTTTGCATTCCGCTGGCGGGTTTGCTGAAAAACCGCATGTTCACCTACCGCTGGGTCAGCCTATTTGTGTGGCTGTACTTCATCGAAGGCGTGGTGCGCGCTTGGGGCGATAAAGCGCCTAGCAACTATTTGGCGATGATTGAAGTCGTGCTGTGCGTGATTTTGTTCACCGCTTGCGCGCTGCATGTGCGCCAGCGTTTGTTAGCTGCCAAAGCGGCGCAGGCGATGGCAGCTGCGCTGGGGGCGCATACCGATGTGCATAAAGATGTTTTGGCTTGATTTTTAACTTTAATTTTTTGGAATACTTTTATGGCTACTAAAAAAACTGCTCCCGTCAAAAAAATGAACGCCTTCTACGCCCAGTCCGGCGGCGTCACCTCGGTCATCAACGCCTCTGCCTGCGGCGTGATTGAAACCGCTCGTCTGCACAAAGACAAAATTGGCAAAGTCTATGCGGGTCGCAACGGCATCATCGGCGCGTTGACCGAGGACTTGATCGACACCAGCAAAGAATCCGCCAGCAACATCGCCGCGCTGCGCCAAACGCCATCTGGCGCGTTTGGCTCTTGCCGTTTCAAGCTCAAGTCTTTAGAAGCCAACAAGGTCGAATACGAGCGCCTGATCGAGGTCTTCAAAGCGCACAACATTGGCTACTTTTTCTACAACGGCGGTGGCGATTCGGCTGACACCTGCTTCAAGGTCAGCCAGCTCTCCAAAGCCATGAACTACCCGCTGCAAGCCATCCATGTGCCCAAAACGGTGGACAACGACTTGCCGATCACCGACTGCTGCCCCGGCTTTGGCTCGGTGGCCAAATATGTGGCGGTGTCCGCGCTGGAAGCCTCGTTTGACGTGCGCTCCATGTGCAAAACCTCGACCAAGGTCTTCGTGCTCGAAGTCATGGGTCGCCACGCCGGTTGGATCGCCGCTGCAGGTGGCTTGCTCGAAGACCACGGCATCCCCGTCGTCATCTTGTTCCCTGAAATCGTGTTCGACCAAAAGAAATTCCTCGCCCGCGTGGACAAACTGGTTAAAGAACACGGCTATTGCACCGTCGTCGTGTCCGAAGGCTGCCATCACCCCGACGGCACGTTTTTGGCCGAGCAAGGCAGCAAAGACGCCTTTGGCCACGCCCAGCTGGGCGGCGCGGCACCCGTGGTGGCCAACATGGTCAAAGAAGCCTTGGGCTACAAATTCCATTGG
>JBEGUP010000256.1:0-3331 GCA_041178825.1 Pseudomonadota bacterium
AATCTAAAATTCGATAAATTAGGTACTTGAAAAGAGTAGGCGACCATAACCGACAGTTAAGGTCGACCAAGCTGTAACTAGGAGCCTTTAATGGGTCAAGCATTTATGTCGCAATTTAGATTATCTTCTCCGCTACGTTTGAGATCTGATCTGCATTTAACTCGTAAACTTTGGCATATCATAACTGGATTAACTGGCCTTGCTGCTTATAAAAGGTTTGATCTTACGACTGAGTTTATGGCCTATGTATTACTCGGCTTTGCTATCGCAGCTCCTATCTTCGGCACTCAGGCGCATCTTATTTACTGGTTGCGAGAACGCAAATAATAAGCCTCTATCCGTCGTATTTATTACCCAAACAGCCATTATAAATATAGCAAAAAATGTTGGTTTTACTCACCCCAAGGCAACATCAAGGTCACAATACTCAGCTTCGCAAATTCGGGCTCAAACTCGTCAATGATTTTTTGTGGGTCTGGGCAGAGCGTGGCGTCGCTGATGATGCCGAATTGGACGCCGCCGCCATAACTCAGGATGGAAACGCCAAGGCCGACACTGCCGCTTTGGGGTACCCAGAAAAGGCTTTGCTCTAGCGTGGAGCCGCAGAATTTCAGCTTTTCTTTGGGGCCGGGCACATTGGTCATCACGGCTGTGGTTTTTTTGGAAAACAGGCTAAGCAGCGCTTCTTGCGCAGGTTTAACCAAGGTGCCTGCGACCGCCAGCATGCCAAACGCCAGCAGCGGCTGCATGCTGCCTTTGAGCGCGCCCATACGGCGGCGCACTTCGTAGACGCGCTCGATCGGGTTTTCTACGCCGATGGGCAGCACCAAAGGCGCTAAGCCAAAGTTATTGCCCAGCTTGTGCGCTTGATCCAGCGGACGCAGGTTGACGGGCACCATGGCGCGGATTTCTTGACCAGTGGTGTTGTCGCCCAAAGCGCGCAAATACTCGCCAATCGCCCCAGCGACGCAGCTGAGCAGCACATCATTCAGCGAGCAATTGAGGGCCTTACCAACCGCTTTGACTTCATCCAGCGGAATGGGCTGACACCATGCGACTTTTTTGGTCGTGCCGGGTGTACCTTTGAGACGGGTGGGCGAATCGTCTGGCATCAGCACCAGCGCGGCTGCGTCGCTGGCGAGCTGGTAGGCGATTTTGGCCATATGGACTGTATTGTTAGCCGTGTTACTCATGCCCTGTTTAGGGTCAGCCAGCATTTCTAGGGAATTACTAAAGCCATCGCCTGTTTTGCCCAATGTTTTGACAGCGAGCTGGGTCAGGGATTTGATCAAAGTACCCGATATCCAATCTTCCGCCCCTTCCAAACCGCCCCGTTTTTCGACTTTGGCTTTACGTTCGGGTGGCTTGGGGCCGCCGTCAACCATGGACATGCTGACCGCAATCAAGGCAATGCCGTCAGCAATGCAGTGGTGAATGCGAACAATCAACACGCTGCCGCCATCGTAGTCTTCAATCAAATGCAACTGCCACAGTGGACGTCGTGGGTCTAGTGGCTGCATGGCTAATTCGGCAACACGGTCTTGCAATGCTGATTGCTCTTGACCAATTATCTCTTTATGTTTGTCAACTTTGGGCAGCTTTTCAACAACGATGTGTTTGCTGATATCAAACGATTTATCGTCTACCCAGGTTGCACCCGCTGAGTCTTCGACCACGCGTTGTTTGAAACGGCGAAATTTGAGCAAAGTGCTTTCAACACGTTCACTCAAAGCATCGTACGACACCTGCGGTTTGAGCGTCCAGACGCCGACAATCATCATCAAGTTACTGGCGGAATCCATGCGCAGCCAAGCGGTATCAACCTTGCTCATACGCTCGCCACTCATGCCTAAAGTGCCCGCTACCGCACGTCGTACATTTTTTTGTACTTGCTGTGCAGCCTTCTGCGCTGTCGCTTTGACAGTGGAAGCTGCTGAAGACTTATGAATCCGAGTAACCATGATGACTCCAAATACCAAACACTAGTGATAACGCTCTATTTTCAATTTAAATTGCAGTTTAAGATAGTGGGCAATTACCCGCGTTTATTGCCGAGTTCACCCGATTTTTATCTTTATCTTGCTTATTCATCAGGAGTTTTTATGTCCGATCTCACTGCCAAATTTGAAGCTGCTGTTGCTAACTCTAAAAACCTGAGCGAGCGTCCTGACAATGCAACGATGCTCAAGTTGTATGCACTTTACAAGCAATCAAGCGCTGGCGACAATGCTGACAAGAAGCCAGGCTTCAGCGACATGGTGGGTCGCGCCAAGTGGGATGCTTGGAATGGCATGAAGGGCACAACTTCAGACGCGGCTAAACAACAATATATTGATTTGGTTGAGTCGCTCAGCTAAATCATTATTTAGCAGGTTTATTAGTATCTTTTTTAGGCGCTGCTTTTTTAGCGACCGGCTTTGAAAGCAAAGCGTCTAAGTTTTTGCTGATTTCCGCTTCAATTTTGTCTTTGAATACACTGACCAAAAAGCCTAGCTTTGCGTTCAATTCAAAGCCGTCTTTGGTCACGGTCAAAGTACCATTAACGCCAGAACGCTTGAAGCTCACACAGTCTTCGGTTTTACCTTCCTCATAAGTACACGCCATGTCGAGCTTATTCTCGACGTCTTCAGCCCACTTGAAAGCCATATCACGCGCTTTGGTCAAACCCAAAGTGTGTTTGCGGTGAATGTGAATGTCTGCCATATCAATGTCCTTGTGGTTTATTTTCTTATTTAACTTTGATTGATTTCAATGCCTGTTTCCTAGTCTCTTTCGGCATGGCGGCTAAAGCTTGCACAGCCGCATAAAACTTGTCCCAATCGCCACCTTGCTGCTCAAACAGCGCTTCAAATTGTGGCACACCATCATCATACGCAGCCAAAGCGCCAAAAGCTGCGTTGTTGGCTTGTTTGACCCAGTTATCATAGCCTGCATAGCCATTCCAACTGGTTTTCAGCAACTCATACTGCGCTTTAAATTCGTCAAGTATTTGGTTTTTACGTTGCGCAAAATCAGGTTTTTTTGCTATATTTTCAATAGCTACTGAGGCAATATTATCAATGGCTATCGGCTTATTTTCTTTGTAAATTTCAGCCAATTGAAGCCTTGTCGCTTTGGTCAATGCTTTGAACTGCTTGCGTCGTCCATCGTACACATCGTATTCGGCCTTGATAGCCTCAGAGCCGTATTTTGCCAGCCAGCGCGCGCCGCCTAAGCGCTCAACCGCAGTGGAAAAAGATTCATTGAAGGAGGTGTCGTCCGCCACATAAACCATCTGATGCGCCAGTTCGTGAAAAACGATGCGTGCCAATTCGCCCTCTGGGTAACCAAT
>JBEGUP010000257.1:0-3297 GCA_041178825.1 Pseudomonadota bacterium
AAATAGAAACGTGTGATGTCTGAGAGGCCTCTTCGATAATCAGTCCTTTAATAAGCTTTAAAAACTAGGGATTTGCATAGGTTAACCGAAAAGGCAGATACTATGTTTTCGCAGAAACTACCGTTAACCACCTATAAACATTGGAGAAAACCATGCTCAACGCGACAACTCAAAACCAAATTACCGATGCACAATCTTTGCTAGACAGCAGCTCAGACCGTCACACTGCCACCCGCCGCACTGCGTTGAAAGTCGCGCTAGGTGTGGGTTACACCGCTGCAGCCGGCGACATCATGGCGCAAACGGCGGTGAAAACGTCGTCTGATGGCCTCAAAACTGGTGAAATCACCGTGGAAGTGAACGGCTTCAAAGTGCCAGCTTACATGGCTGCGCCAGCGGGTAAAACCAATTTGCCAGTGATTTTGGTGATTCAAGAAATCTTTGGTGTGCACGAATATATTGCAGACACTGCCCGCCGCTTCGCAAAAATGGGCTATTTGGCGATTGCCCCTGAGCTCTTTGCTCGCCAAGGTGACCCAACAAAATATGGTGCTATGGCTGATTTGATCCGAGAAGTGGTCAGCAAAGTACCAGATGCGCAAGTCATGGCAGACCTGGACGGCATGGTCAAATGGGCGGCTGCAAATGGCGGCGACGCAAGCAAAATTGGTATCACTGGCTTTTGCTGGGGTGGTCGCATCACTTGGATGTATGCCGCGCACAACAAGTCCGTCAAAGCGGGCGTGGCATGGTATGGTCGCTTAGAAGGTGCAGCCAATGATTTGTCGCCTAAGCACCCGATTGATTTGGTGGGCAGTATCAACGGCCCTGTTTTAGGTTTGTACGGCGGGGCTGATACTGGTATTCCAGTCGCTTCTGTTGACAAAATGAAAGCGGCTTTGGCAACTGGCAGCGCTGCCGCAAAGAAATCAGAATTTGTGGTCTACGACGGTGCGCCACACGCTTTCCACGCCGACTATCGCCCAAGCTACCGCAAAGAGCCGGCTGAGGATGGCTTTAAGCGGGCGGTGGATTGGTTCAAGGCAAATGGTGTGGCTCAGGCCACGCCGTATTGATGCAAATGATATTGAAAGAGATGAAAACATAAAAAAACCACCCTTGGGTGGTTTTTTATTGACTACAAGGTATTGAGCCTCACATTGGGGCGATGTAAGACAACAATTCGGTTGTCTCTTTCGTACCTGGTAAACCATCAAGGCTGAAAGTTTCAAAAGTATATTTCACATATCGTTTGGCCAGAGGTGCATACCAGTAAGTCAGTATCTGTGTGCCTTCATTGTTAACACTTTCTTTCCACGAAGCTTTGTGAACAACTTTCATGGCTTTGAACTTGCCAGCTGGTGTTTCTACATCTTCATAGCTGACAACTTCAGCATTGGTTTTGTAACTAAAAATGACCGGTATAGATAGTACGCTAGAGCTAGAGGTAGCGTGTTCATAACTCCATTTTTTACCAACCACCAAAGGCCAATCAAAATTGACACGAGTGCTCACTTTACCGTTAGTGATGTATGAAAAGTTGAAATTAGAGCGCTGCGACGCGTCATTGAGTGTGGGTGCAGCCAACTGGCCACTTTGTGGGTTTAAAGTTTTAACAGCGTTGTTAACTCTGATGAACTCACCCGAAAGCCCAATCACTGTTTGTGATGTTTCTTGTTTGACTTTTCCAGTCCAGCCATCCGTTAAGCGATGCGTCCACAAATCTCCGACGTTGTATGTGGGCTGTGGTATGGATTGGCTGTGTACAGCAGTTGCGCTTACTGCTACCAAGAGCCCTACAACCAAAGCACGTCCTAATTGCTGGATGTTATTCATCACGTTCATTCCTTGAATAAGTTTTAAATTAAAAGTAAATTAATTATCTACGATTTAAGCAGCGTTTACTTCCAGTTCTTCCAATTGTTCCGCCTTGCGCGCCAGCAGCAGCCCTTCAACCACTTCGTCAATCTCGCCCATCATCACAAACTGCAGCTTGTAAAGCGTCAGGTTGATGCGGTGCTCGGTCAAGCGGCCCTGGGGGAAGTTGTAGGTGCGGATGCGGTCGCTGCGGTCGCCGCTGCCGACCAAGCCTTTGCGGGTGGCGGCTTCTTTGGCGTGGCGCTCGGCGCGGTCTTTTTCATTCAGGCGGGCTTGCAGCACTTTCAAGGCGGATGCCTTGTTGCTGTGCTGGCTGCGACCGTCCTGGCACTCGGCGACCAAGCCTGTGGGCAGGTGGGTGACGCGAACGGCGGAATCTGTTTTGTTGATGTGCTGGCCACCCGCACCACTGGCACGGTAGGTGTCTATGCGTAAATCGGCGGGGTTGAGGGTGATCAAAATCGCTTCGTCTGGCTCTGGCATCACCGCCACAGTGCAAGCACTGGTGTGGATGCGGCCCTGCGTCTCGGTGTCCGGCACACGCTGTACGCGGTGGCCGCCCGACTCAAATTTGAGCTTGCCGTACACGTTGTCACCAGACATCTTCAGCACCACCTCTTTGTAGCCGCCTACTTCACCAAATGACTCGCTCATGATGTCGACTTTGAAGCCCATGCGCTCACCATATTTGGTGTACATGCGCATCAAGTCGCCCGCAAACAGCGCAGATTCGTCGCCACCCGTGCCAGCGCGAATCTCGACGAAGGCATTGCGTTCGTCGTCAGGGTCTTTGGGTAGCAGCAGTGCTTGCAGTTCGTCTTCCAGCTGCGCAATCTCAGCTTTGGCATCTTTGATTTCTTCCTTCGCCATCTCAATCATATCGGCCATGTCTGGGTCATCCAACATAGCCTGCGCGTCAGCCAAGTCTTTTTCACGCTTTAAAAACAGCTCAAATCGTCCAGCCACGATGGTGACTTCGGCATGCTCTTTGTTCAGCGCCAGATACTTTTTCATGTCGTTGGTGATGCCTTCTTGTTGCAAGAAGAAGTTGAGTTCACCGAGGCGGATGGGGTAGCGTTCTAATTGTTGGCGGAGGAAGGGTTTCATGAATTTATTTTCTCTGTCATTAATACTTTTTTTCTGTCATTCCCGCGAAGGCGGGAATCCACGGTGCTTATCAAAAACTCAAAATGTGTAAGGAATTTGGTCGGGGTCATGGATTCCCGCCTGCGCGGGAATGACGGTGTGACGATGCGGTCGTAGGGATCGTAAAACGTTTAGTTCAGCTAACGCTCTTTACGCAAAAACAGCTTCTGCACGACCTGCGCCGTGTGCTCCCGTGCAGTCGCGTCGCCAGCATGCAGCTCGGCATACGCGCCGTGCAGCATTTTTTGCGTCAAACCTTTGGCCAGCGCTTCT
>JBEGUP010000258.1:0-3547 GCA_041178825.1 Pseudomonadota bacterium
CGATGGCCGAGCCCGCCACCGCAAACCACCAAGTCAGTGGCCTCAACACGTTCAACATAAAGCAGCTGATTTGTCGTGCTTATTTACGGTGTTTGACCAACAAATCACGCGCATCTTGCAGCATTTGCTTGCCTGGCAGGCCACGCTTGTCCATGTCAGCCACCCACTCGTCGTTCAAAGGGGCGGAGGCTTTGATCCAATTGTCGGTCTCAGCCAGCGAGAGCGTCATGATAGTGTTGCCACGATCAGCAGCAGCTTTACGCCCCACAGCTTGGCTTTCATCCCAAATTTTGCCGATCTGGCGGGACAAACCAGCACCGCTGTTGTTGTCGATGACCTTCTTCAAATCAGCTGGCAACGCATCGTATTTGGCTTGGTTCATAGCAAAGATGAAACCTGCGCTGTAAAGCGCTGGGCGTGCGGGGTCAGTTTGTGTGTGGAACTTGGTCATTTCATGCAATTTGAAGGCTGGAATGACTTCCCAAGGCAGCGCAAAACCGTCAATCGTGCCCTTAGACAAGGCATCCGCCACACCCGTGACGGGCATACCTACAGGCGTAGCGCCCAATTTAGCCAAGAGCTTGTTAGTCTGGCGGGTGGGGGCACGCATTTTCAAACCCTTGAAGTCATCCAATGCTTTGATTTGTTTGCCGCTGGTATGAACATAGCCTTCGTCATGCACCCAAGTCGCCAAAATTTTGGTGCCAGGGAATTCTTTGAGTCCGTGCTTTTGCAAATACTCCCAAGCTGCTGAGCCACCGGCTTCGGCAGAATTGGTCATGAAAGGCAATTCAAACACTTCCATAGCGGGGAAGCGCCCAGCGGTGTAACCTGGCAGCGTGATGACGAGGTCGTCCACGCCGTCTTTCACGCGATCAACCAGTTGTGGTGGAGTACCGCCGCCAGACATGGCGTGCAGCATTTGGCATTTGATGCGGTTGTTAGACTCCGCAGCCACTTTGTCGCACCAAGGTGCAATCACACGGGTAGGCGCCATCGCGGCGGCAGGCCAAATGTGGTGGAATTTGAGGGTGACCTCTTGCGCCATACTGGCACTGGTCAAGACAGAAAGCGCGGCCAATGATGCGGCTTTGGCTAAGGTATTGAATTTCATTTTTTGTCTCCTAGGGTTGATATAAGTTAGTGTAGTTATGTTTGACGTGCCGGATATTGGTATTTACATCAATCTGGGGCAATCTGGTCAATCCGCGCGGTAGGCCGAATCCAACGTGATTTCCCCAACTACCCGTGACACGCAAACGCATATCCGCTTGTTGTTGGCTTTTTCTTCATCGCTTAAAAACACATCGCGGTGGTCGATTTCGCCGTTGACTGACAAAACGTCCATCGCGCACAACCCACACTCACCACGTCTGCAGCCATACATGGCTTGTACGCCCGCCATTTCTAGCTCGTCTAGCAAACCGTTGTCTGCTGGCACGGTGATGTCAAGCTTGTGCCTAGGGATCTTGACACCGAAAGCTTGCGGTGCAAAGCGGCCACTGCTGCCAAAGGTTTCGTAACGCAAATCGGCCATGGGTCGGCCCGCATTTGCCCAAGCCTTACGCGCTGCATCCAACATGGGCACGGGGCCGCAAATATACATCTGAGCTTTGGGCGGCAATTGGGCTATTTCAGCTTCGATATCTATGTATTCGCCTTTCTCAGCGGTAGCCGTTTTCAATTGATCTTTCAACACCGCTGTGAGAGGATCTAAGTAGGCCAATTCAACCTCAGACCGCGCTCCGAACAGCATCTGCACTTTTGCACCGCGCTGAGCAAGTAGCTCTGCCATGCCCACCAAAGGTGTCACGCCAATACCCCCCGCCACCAACAAATACGCGGGCGCTGCCAAATCGAGCGGAAAGTGATTTTGTGGCTCGCTGATCTGCAATCTGTCGCCCTCAGCCAGTTGCCACATGGCTTTGGAGCCACCTCGCCCCTCGTCCAATCGCTTCACCGCGATGCGGTAAAACGCACCGTCGGGTTGCCCAATCAGCGAATAGGAGCGTGTGTGTGGCCTAGAAGTTGCCCCTTGATTGACCAAAACCTGCATCTGCAAATGCCCACCAGCCTGATGCGGCAAAGCTCCGTTTGCCGGTTGGAGCGTGATTTCACGCACGGTTGGCGTTATTTCGCGTAGGGCATGCACGCGAGCCTCAGTCCAAATTTGTGCTGTTTTCATGACTTTTGGTGGCTTTTAACTATTTTTAGCTACTTTTCAGCTGCGTTTACGGATCAAGCTGACGCCCGGTAATTGGTTCAGCGTCTGACTTTGCACCACCTCACGCAGGTTGCGCTGAGCGATGCGGGAATGCTCGCGCATCAAGCTTTCTGCTCGAGATCCTTCGCGCCTGTCAATCGCATCCAGCACTTGCCAATGCTGGTCTTGCGCCACCACCAGCATGTCGCGCGCTTTGGGTGTATTGGCCTGCACGATGACGAAACCTGAGGGCGATGCAAAAGGTAGACCACAAACGCGCTCCAACTCCTTGGCAATCACGCTGCTGCCTGACAGCTCGCTCAGCAGGGCGTGAAACTGCTCGTTCAGCTTCACATAGCTGGCAAACGCTTCGTCATCCAAAGTGGATTCGCTCAAAACCGCGTCAATCGCTTGCAAACAGGCACGGGCTTCGTTCAGCACCACGGGTGCTGCGCCGCGCTCGGCCGCCAAACGGGCAGACAAACCTTCCAGCGTGCCGCGCAGCTCAATCGCCTCTGCCACGTCACGCTCAGAAAACGTCTTCACCGCATAGCCGCCATTGGGCAGAGCGTCGAGCAAACCTTCTTGCTCCAACTTCACCAACGCCGCACGAATAGGGGTGCGCGAAAAGCCGAGTTTTTCAACAATGGTGAGCTCCGCAATGCGTGAACCCGCAGGCAGCTCACCCGCCAAAATCATTTCCCTAAGCTGTAGTTGAGCCCTTAATTGAACACTTTGTGGCCCATTTTGAGGCAGATTTTCCGAATTTACCCCCTCAAATTGACCTCTAGCCGTCGTATTTACTGCCTGAATAGCTATAATATTCATAGCGTTTTGAGGGGATTTGTTATTTTTTGACATGCTTTTCAAGCGCTCAATCGGATGGGAATGACTTGTTTTGCTGGATTTAGTGGGGCTTCTTTTGCAATCAAGCCATCAATCAAACGCCGCGCCCACATCGAGCCGGCGTCGATGTTGAGGTTGTAAAAAGCGTGATTCGGGCGGTCATTCATGGCCTGTTGCTGAGCTTCCAAAACCAGCTCATCTTCGCGGAAAATGCTCGCCACACCTTCGCGCAACTCCAGCACAAAGCCATTGACACCCTTGCTTCGGTTGCTGGTGCGAACATCTCCCGCATTGCCGCCTTCGGGCACAGCGCCAGTGCCAGTTTGCGCCACGCCGACGTCGATATTTACCGTGCAAGGCGCTTCAAAATTGATGATTTGCCAGCGGTCTACCTTGCCCTCATAGCCCAGCGCATGTTTGATTTGCCCAGCCCAAAATGGTGGCGCATCGATGTTTTCCATCCAACGCGTCACCGTCGCGGTGCGGTCGCCGTGCGTA
>JBEGUP010000259.1:0-3279 GCA_041178825.1 Pseudomonadota bacterium
ACGCCTAAATCAGCCAGTTTTGCGGATAGAAAATTCGCTGCTTGTTGTAGCTGCAAATATGTGTAAGTTTTTGATTTTGCTAGAGATTTTCCTGACATGTGCTCCCGAATCGCTACCGCATTGGGTGTTTGCTTTGCCCAGCGACCGCAGCAAACATCAGTGATGTTGAAATCTTCAGGGACATGCCAGTCGAATTGGCTGTGGAGTTTTGCGTAGCCGTTTGAATTTAGACTGCTGTCCTCAAGTTGACTCATACCTGTGCTTTTCGCCATCTTTGCCCCAATCTTTTCTTTATGATCTAACAATGTACACCGTAAAAAGAACCCCAAGAAGCGAATTTATACCGATTCGCAAGATGAACTACCACGTTTTGGTGTGGGGCGATGCAGCTTCACCGTTGCCACCGCTTGTTTTGATGCACGGCTGGATGGACGTGGCAGCGTCGTACCAATTCGTCGTTGACGTGTTGAGCGAAGCGTTTTTTACCAATCGCCTCATCATCGCTGCCGACTGGCGCGGCTACGGCAAAACGACTGGCGCACCCGTAGACAACTATTGGTTTCCCGACTACTTGGCAGATTTGGACTTTTTGCTAGACCATTACGCGGGTGACAAACAAGTAGATTTGGTCGGCCACAGCATGGGCGGCAATGTGGTGATGATGTATGCAGGTAGCCGTCCGGAGCGAGTGCGCCGGTTAATCAATTTAGAGGGTTTTGGGATGCCGGTGTTTGCCTCAGAAAAAGCCCCGTCCCGCTACGCACAGTGGATGGATGAGCTGAAAAAACTGCACCGTGGCGAGATGGATTTAACCGCTTACGACAAAGCAGATGGCGTGGCGCGCCGTTTGATGAAAACCAACCCCCGCTTGGCGCGTGATGAAGCCGGAAAAGCCAAAGCGAATTGGTTGGCGCGGCACTGGGCGGCTGAAAATGCCCAAGGTAAATGGGAAATTTTGGGCGACCCAGCACACAAAATCATCAACGCCAACCTGAACAACGTGGCCGAAGCGCTGGCACTGTACAGAGGCATCACCGCACAAGTCTTGGTTGTTGAAGCGAGTGATGACTCACTCAGCGGCTGGTGGAACGGCAAATACACGCTGGCAGAATTCCATGATCGACTCAAAAATGTGCCTAACTGCACCATCAAAGTCGTGCAAGATGCTGGGCACATGATGCACCATGACCAACCGCTGGTGTTGGCGCAGATGATTGAGGCATTTGTAGCCTAGATTACTGCACAAGCTACTGAAATACCTAGCGAATACCCCGTTTGGGGTATCTAAATTACCCTCTTTGGGTGATTGTTACGGCCTGATGCGACTGATAGCATGAGCGTATGTTGTCACCAAATTCGACCTCAAATAAGCTACTGCGAAATAGCGCTGCACGGCATCGCACCCTTGCCGCCATTACTTGCGCTGGTAGCCTGGGGCTCTGCCTCGCTGCTTTTGCGCAAAAACAGGCACCCGTGCAGTATTGGATGGATGTTGCTACAGTAACAGTCTCTGGCATCACCAACACAGCATCGTCGCAGGACGCAATTGCAGCGGATGCTTTAGGTCAGCTCACAGGTAATACCAACACCCAATATGGTGGCACCAAAGGCATGCAACCTGGGCGCTGGCTGGATGTGGCTTTAGCTGTACCCACGCCTTCAGCAAAAACAACGGGAGCAGCTTTAACAGTGCTGCAGAGCATTCCAAAAGGCCAAAACATGGGAGATAGCTTGCAGTTGTCTCGCGCTAGCAGTGCCAGTGACTCAACTTTGTCCAATTCACGTCAAACTAGCCTTGCTCTGCGCGGTCCAGATGCAGACGACAAGTCGGTTGAATTGATCAAAAATACAGAGCAAAGCGAATCTATTGAACGCAATTTACCCAAGAAACTACTTCTATATTGGGGTTGTGGTGAGCGGGTACGGGCGGGTCAGCCAAGACAATTGGACATGACAACAACCAGCAGCAACAGCCCAGCAACTGGCTTGAAAGGCCGCGCCATTGTTGAAGCCAGCCCTAGCCCAGACAGCGGTGTCGCCATTTGGCCCAACAGCGCCAGCAGATCCGTCGTGCCCAAAGAAGCGTCTTTGGTGGGCAAGCATGCTTTCAGTGGCGAGAATATCCCAGCCAATATGCAGTTTGATTTGAAAGCCAAGCAGGACTTTATGCCCGCACTTGCTATTAACGTGAACGGCATCAAAGGCAGCGCCACCACCTTGAACTGGAGCCGTATCGCCACAGCGCAAGGTTATTTTTTGATGGCAACTGCTAAAAATAACCGCGAAATTGTCGTTTGGACATCTTCCGAATTACCCGAGCCTGGTTGGGGGTTGATGGATTACGCCAGCAACGAAAGCCTGGCGCAGTGGAAGCGTGACAAAATCGTTTTATCAGCCAATCAAACCAGTTGCAGTATTCCAGCTGGCATTTTTAGCCAAACAGGCGGCGCTATGCTAAACGGCATTGCTTACGGCGAGGAAACCAATCTGAAAAGCAGAAATGCCAGCTGGAATGCTCGTATCCGTGTGAAATCAGCCACCATGCAGCCGTTTGACGAGTTCAATGTCCCGCAATTGGTCGCTAGCCCAAATGCACCCAGCACACTTATTCGCACCTCACGACTTGACCTGCCAAGCGCTAGCTCAAGCATTCCAGGCACGGAAGAGACGCTAAATCGTTTGTTAACTAAGATTCCTGATACAAAACCGCCAAAATGCGACCCGTGTAAAAAACCGGGGGTGTTTTGACCAATTAAGATTTTTCATCCTGCGGCATGGCAACATGCGAAAATGCATGGTTAACGAGATGTTTTGTCTCGATTTAACTATAACAATTTCGCAAATAATTGCCAGGAAAGAACGCTCATGGACGCAGAACAAATCAACAGCATTGGCAGCCACTTGGTCGACTTGACCGCACGGACGCTTGATTTACGGGGGTATCTTTGACTACGATGCTAAATCTGAGCGTCTGCGCACGGTCAATGCATCCTTAGAAGACCCAACAGTCTGGAACGACCCTAAAAAAGCCCAAGAACTCGGGCGTGAGAAAAAAGCACTGGATGGCGTGGTGCTGACGATTCAAACACTAGATACCGAGCTGGCTGACAACACCGAGTTGTATGACATGGCCAAGGAAGAAGGCGATTTTGGCAGTCTGGAACACATCGAAGCTGAAGCCACCAAGCTGGAAGAACAAGTTGCGCAGATGGAATTCCGCCGCATGTTCAACAAACCAGCCGACCCGCTGAATTGCTTTTTGGATATCCAATCTGGCGC
>JBEGUP010000260.1:0-3816 GCA_041178825.1 Pseudomonadota bacterium
GTTGGGGTGTTGCACGCGTCTAGCGGGGTTAATAAACATCACGCCAAAATCCATGCTGTCCAAACTGGCATGGTAGGTAACCAGTTGTTCGCGCATGCTACGCCATTCCCAATGTAATGTGAAGGCGCGTTGGATGTGTGGATAGAGTAGACGCAAGGCTTCAGCATCTGCTTGGTTAAATCCAGTGGCGCCAGGCGGCCGAAAGAAGTTCAGCGTCATCGGCGGTGTTTCGTATGCATTGCTGCTTTCAAGCATGGTCGCAGTCATCAAATGCTCTGCAGGCATTGTGACTAAAAAGTCGCGATAAAAAGCGGTTCGGCGTAACTCAGCCGTGCTGACGTGCTCTGCACCAATCAATATGGCGCCTTTAACAAACAAGCCCTTTTCTGTACCGGTGGACAACCAGATATTGTGTTTCCACCAGTACTCGGCATATTGTTTGGCGCAGGTTTCACTGAAATTATGTGTGGCATAAAAGTCTTGTTCGTATTGACCTTGCCCTATGAATACAAAAAATCCAATGTTGGCGTCGAGATGTTCACACAGCATCCTGACGATATTGCTCCAAGCCTTTTCATGCCCTACGGCGTCGTAGAGACTAAAAATAATGCTTTGCGCGTCGGTTTTCATTCATATGAATGTATCGGAATAGCGTAGTTGTGTAAACAATCGTGAACAAAAGGTACTTATGATGCAACGCAAAAAATCCTATCGTTCGCGTTTGTGCCACGGGCTGTGCGCAATGGCGATGGGCACTTTAGCTTGTTTGCCACAGCAGGGCTTGGCGGCTGAACCTTTAGGTCAAATCAAGCAGTGTGTCTCTGAATTGTGGGATTGCGGTACAAGCGCCTTGAAAACTTATGCAAAAGGGATTGAGGCTGCAGGCAATGTATTGTGGTTTATGGCGAGCAATCCCGATTGTGTCGCCGGCATGATAAGCGGTAACCCAGTGACCGTGGGTGCTACCGGTTTGATCGTTGGTTTGGGCGCTGCTGGCGTGGTTAACAAGAATCAGTGTGAGGGCGATATCTATGGCGTAGCCATGCAGCCAATCGCCGCTGCGTTAGATGAAATAATCCCTAAGTCGTTTCTAACGCCCAATCTTAAGAGCGGCTTTGTCAATGTTTTGAAAACGCAAGGTACTGAGGTTTTGAAAGGTTTAGCGCAACCGCTACCCGTACCAGCAGTGCCGCCTAGCTTGGGGGGCATCATTACCTGTGGCTGCAATGCTTTGGAGTCGGGAGCCGAAGCTCTAGAAGATATTAAAACCGTGGCTAGGCTGGCTAAAGAAACTGCACAATCCTGCAAAAGTGCTGCTAACAGCTGTCCTGGCTTAAAGCAAGTTCTGCAGGTTGGTGGCTATGTCGTGCAGGCCGTTACGGACCCATCAAGTATTGTTCAAGATTGCGACAGCATGTCTCGCCAGCAGTATGTGGCAGCCAGACTCAGGCCATTGATCCCAGGTTTGGTCAGTCAGTTCAAAGAAAACATACCTTGGACGAAGTCAACTGGTGAAAAAGTGCTGGTCGATGCGTTTGAGACCTGCCGTAGCTATTACGACAGCCACTGCTACAAAGAAAAAGCAGCTGCGGATTTCTGTCAGGGCCCTGTTAACGATCAAAACTTTGATCCTGAGTTATGGGCAGAGATAGGCAAACTGCTCAATGGCCCAGTGTTCGATGATTACTTTAACAAGAACTGGTCCAAGTTGTTGGCGCTTCCTGCATGCCCTGCGGCAGCGGGCATATCCATCGGTAAAAATACCGCAACCGGTGAAACTGATGCGCTGGCTATACGCAATCAGAACGCCGAACAATGTAAACAAGAGCTACCAAGCTTGGTTTTCGGCGGTAGTGGCAGTTACAACGCCGCCGTGCGCGACATGCTACCGCAAAGTCGTGAAGCTTGGGCTGCTGCAGGCGTACGTGGCGTGCAAGACAAGCCGCCACTAGACCAAGCTCGGCTGTACTTTCGCCGCATCATGACGTCAGCTGCGGTGGTTAGTCGTATCAAAATTAAACAACGCATCGATTATTACGTGCAGCGTGATTCTGAGATCAAGGTATCAGGCGCAACGTTGGCGATGCCAACTACCGTGTTGAACCGTTCTTATGGGCTTTGGGCCAAAACCATCGTGGCTTTTAATGCGAATAAGTGTCCAAAAGACGCCAAAGGCTGGTCGGGCTTTGGCAGTAAAGATAAATTGGACTATATCTGCCTGAAAGATTTGGCTAACAGTTTGGGGCTTGAGACAGAAGAGAAACTTGTGAGCCAAGAGTTTGGTGTCATCGTCGCGGAAAACCACATGGTGGATGGCAGCTTTAAAGGGGCTTCGCCGTATGTGAAAGCATCGCAAAAATATTTCCAAGCTGCCAAAGCTTTACCGCCTAAAGATGAGAGCGACGCGAATGAGTTTTGGAAGATAGCAAAACCCATCGCAGACGCAGAGTTTGTGAACATTGCGGCCAACATGTTTCCCAAACATGCAGCGCGCGTTGCAGCCAATAATGAGAGCCGTAAAAAACAAAAAGAAAATTTTGATGCTTTCATAACTGTGGCTGAGGTTGAAAACAAGGACCAAATGACACGTTGCCAAAAAACCAGCAAGGTCGAGGCCTGCAAGAGCGATATGGCCAAGCTACTGCAAGACGAGAAGGCGGATATGACGGGCATCATCAATGTCGCCTACGTCGGCTTAAAAACAACGACTGAGCCAGTAGATGATAAGGTCTACGACGCCACCATCAGCAAACTGAGCGAGCGCTTGAAAAAGACGGAAAAACTGTATCTCAGTTCTGCATTGCTCTACCCTCTAGACATGGGTAAAGCCATTAGCACAGGCATCAAAGGACAAACGCCTACAACATCTGGCGTATCACCAAACGTGACGGGCGCAATCGATAAAGGCGGTATTGCGTCCGCGCTGCCCAAAGCAGGTGAGCCAATCGCGCCTAAAACGGCGATTGCTTCCCCGCCTACGACTACGGCTGCTACATTTGGCATGCGTGCCGCACCCACTATGGTATCCAGCAACAAGAGTAATAATGTCGCTCTCGCCGCTGCTCCACCCATTGTTGGCGCCAAGGCCGATAAAAATCTAGGTCCCAATACTGGCTTAAATGCAAGCGCAGCGACATCTGCAACTACACCGCCGCCGTTAGTTCGCGACAATCCACCCGTTGCTATTGCAATGACCCCACCTGCGGTTTCTGGTTCAGGACTCCCCGCTATCTCTAAAACGAATACGCCGCACGTTCCCAGTTCGGCGGCTGCTACCGCTGCACCTTTCAACGAAAAGCAATACCGCGACAACCGCGCAAAAGAATTTTTAACACAATGGCTCAATCGTTGCAAAGACAACGACTGCCGCCGTGATGTAAGCGTTTTGCTGGCAAAACAACTCGACGAAGAGGTTGCGCAAATCAAAGCCAATGTGAATGCATGGCATGACAAAGCTTTTCAAGAGCGGATTCAAGACATCGTTGAAAAACGTTATGAAGCGCAGTTGAAGGCTGAAATGGCGACGCCTGTGACTCCAGTCGTTGCTCCACCAGCCATCCCGTCTGGCCCTGTAAAGGGTGGAACACTCACTGCACCACGTATTACGAATACACCTGCAAATGCGCGCTGATCTAACACTTCGTCCAACTTTTGGAGTTTTTATGACTGAGACTAACCCTAGCCTTAGCCGCAAGCAATTGCTTTCGCTTTGCAATATTCACGCACTGGCCTTTGGGTTCAGTGCGCTCGTTTCGCCGCATGTCTTTGGACAAACGATTGAGCAAACACAAACACAAACACAAGAAAACGCTAACA
>JBEGUP010000261.1:0-3267 GCA_041178825.1 Pseudomonadota bacterium
ATTGGGCATATCAGCACGGCACACTAAATCCCACGCTTCTGGGAACTGGTTGATGGTGCGCCCCCAAGACAAAGCCTCGTAGGCGATTTTGATGTTCATCGGGATGGCCAACATCGCCAATTTCCGTAAGTCTTTGACCAAGGCCTCGGTGTCTGATGTGGCATGGGTTGAGGTGCTGGAGCACATCAACATGACGCCGCAATCTAAGGCATGGCACATCTCTAACATCGATTTAGCGATGTCGATTTTGTACTCGTGCAAATGGCCAGACAAACCTTCAAAATCGCGCAAGACCTGAAAACCCGTTACCCGCAGTCCGCTGGCTTTGACGGCGGCGACTGCCGCTTGCCAACCGTCAGCATGCCCCACCAAATCACGCGCCGCAAGCATGATTTGGTTGAATCCGGCTTCGCGGGTGGCTTTTAGCTTGGCCTCTAGCGGGCCAGCAAACGAGATGGTGTCCATCCCAAAATCATCGATATTTCCTACGAATTGACTCATGGCTGTTAGCTTCTTATTTTTTGATTTTCTTAAGAAGCGGCACGGTCGTCGTGCACCAGCTCAAACGTCACACTGCCCATTTGCGAGCGCGTCAATGCGCCTTTGTTTTTGTCCTCAGGGTCTTTGGACACCAAAAACTCGACACCCGCTTTTAGCAGCTGGTCAACGGTTACGGCGACGTTTGGCGTGCCCAAACCCATACGCTGCAGGCATTCGTCGTCTTTCACGTCCAGCACACCAAGCTCTGGCTCTATCAACTGCAAATAGAAATGGTTGGGCGCTGCACATGGGCTGCGCAAAATACGGCCTTTGGTCAAAATACCGAAGTTTTGCCCTGAGCTCAATTCAGTGAAGCCAAACAACTCGCGGTAAAACTCGGTCCAATCTTCGGTGCGGTCGTTGCCGATGTATTGAACAATGCCAAAAAAGTGCAGGCCGGCAACCGCTGGCGGATGCTGGTCTACGGTTGGGATGGGTGTGAAATCTACATCGTAAATCGAGAATTCTTTGTAACGGTCGATAAAGTAAATGCGGCTTGCACCCACGCCGTGGATGGCAGGAATGTTCAGCTCCATCACTTCCACATGGGTAGGAATCGCCCATGCGCCGCGCTCTAAGGCACGCTTGTAAGCGGCTGACGCATCGCGCACGCGCAAAGCCATGGCGACGATAACAGGTTTGTCGTTTAACTTTTCATGAGCGTTCACGATCACGTTCAAATCGCCCTGACGGTATAAGAGCACTTCGCGCGAACGATGCCGTGCAATAGGTCGAAAGCCCATTTTCTCGAGAACTTGGCCGAGCTGCTGAGGTTGCGATGTTTCGTACTCGATGAACTCGATACCCTCCATACCAAGTGGATTAGGGCCTTCTTGGATAGCTTCACGATTCAGTGTGTTCATATGCTTTTGGGGTTGCTGTTTAGTCTGCATTAAACCACCGTTTCAGGCGAAGCTGTGGCAGCAACAGGACGAGCGCCACCCAAGAACAAATGTTCAATATTCGGGTCAGCCAATAACTCAGAAGCTGGCTTGTGCAGCACCAAACGGCCTGATTCCAAAGCAATAGCCTCATCCGCAATTTTCAAAGCGCTTTTCACGTTTTGCTCCACCATCAGCACGGTGGTACCTTGGTCCGCCAGCTTGCGAAGCAGCTTGAACACATCTTGCACCAAAATGGGTGACAGACCAATCGAAGGCTCATCAATCAACAAGACTTTAGGACGCAACAACAAAGCACGGCCAATTTCCAATTGCTTTTGCTCGCCACCTGACAAGGCTGATGCTTGGCTATGGATGCGCTCTTTGACACGCGGGAAAAACTCCAGCACTTCAGGAATGCGCTCGTGCGTGGTTTTCATACCCAGCGTGATGCCGCCCAACTCTAAGTTTTGATACACCGACAGTTGTCCGAACAGATTCCGTCCTTGCGGCACAAAAGCAATACCCTGTGCGAGCAATGACTTTTGCGTTGCGCCACCAATCTCAACACCATCTAACTTGATGCTGCCTTGGCGTGGTTTGAGCAAACCAAACAGCGTTTTCAAAACAGTAGATTTGCCGGCGCCATTAGGGCCTAGCAACAACGTGATCGTGCCGCGCTTGGCTTTGAAGGATAAGTTGTTCAGGATCATGAAATCCTTGTAGCCCGCCACCACGTCGTTGAATTCAATACAAGTTTTATTAGTCATGCTATTTGTCATATTTAGCTTCCTAAATAGGCGTCAAGCACCTGTTTGTTGGCGCGGATTTCTGCGGGTGTACCAATCGCCATCACTTCGCCCTCAACCATCACCATGATGCGGTGGCACAAGCTCATCACAAAATCCATGTTGTGTTCAATCACGACAAAGCTGCCTTTTTGCTTCTGATTCAACTCTTTCAGCAAAGTAGAAATACCCCCCACCAGGCTGGGGTTCACGCCGGCACAAGGCTCGTCAAGCAACACCAGTGCAGGCTCGCTCATGAACGCCATGGCAATGTCGACCAATTTTTGCTGCCCATAGCTGAGCGTTCCGGCTTGCAGATGCGCGACATGGCGAATGCGGAATTGGTCAATCAAAGCATCAGCTTTTGCGCCCAAGCCTGAATCGGTAGACGCAAACATACGCCCAAACATGCTGCCGTGATGCTCTTGCGCAGCCACAATCAAGTTATCGCGCACAGTCATCTTGCCAAACACTTGCAGCGTTTGAAAGGTTCTGCCCACGCCCAAACGGCTCAGCTCTAGCGGCCCAGCGTGTGTCACGTCTTTGCCATTGAGTTCAATCGTGCCGGCATCGGGCTTGATTTGACCCAAGACGCTGTTGAACATCGTCGTCTTACCCGAACCGTTTGGTCCGATAACGCCAAAAATCTCGCCAGGCATGACTTCAAACGAAACGCCGCCCACGGCTTGAATCGCGCCGTACGCTTTTTTGAGATTGCTGACTTTTAGTACTGGCTTGTTCATCGTATTAATTGTGGATTGGCTCATGACTTTGCCTCCAACGCTGCGCCAGCCGCTTGTCCTGCAGCTTGTCGTGTAGCATTCGCTTCACGTGCTTGGCGTTTGGCTTTGATTCGGTCAGGAATACTCATCAAACCATCAGGCAGCCACACCATCATCAAAATAACGACAGCGCCGAAAATAGGCAAATACCAGTTGGCAAGGGTTGGGAAGACATCGCGAATCCACTCTGGCACAACCATACCGACCATAGCACCCAGCAAAGGCCCCCAAAAGTAGCCTGCCCCACCAACAACAACCATCAAATACATCATGATG
>JBEGUP010000262.1:0-3264 GCA_041178825.1 Pseudomonadota bacterium
AAGCGCAAGCGTTGAAGCATGACTAAGACTGGCATGGTGTGGTGTAAGGCTATGTGACGTGATAAGTATTTGCAATTATCTTATCAGGTCAAGTTGAACGTGATAAGAAAACGCGATTTTCTTATCACGTCAGCCCTGATATGTCGATAAAACAGCAAAACATCGACATGACAATGACTTAATTCCCCTTCATTTTGAAGGGGTGCCCAACGGGCGGGGTAGTCATCTCCCGCGCTGCAACTACCCCGTCGCTTCGCGCCACCCCTTCAAAATGAAGGGGAATTACCGTCGAAACCCCACTTTTACCCCTCAAATATGCCTCTAGCCGGCATATTTATTGCCTAAACAGCTATGTTATTTATAGCAAATTTCTAATTCTTTCCAGCTTCTTCTTGGCGTTTTCAATTTGCTTGACGCTTTGCGCGGGTGTTGGCCACATATGTTATGAAATGCTGCGCAAAACTATAGCAATCCACTTATACTTGCGTTATAAGTGGATTGGGGGTACCTGGTCGGCGCTACAGCCTCGGTGAGTTGCATCGGGGCTTTTCGCTTTTTGAGCTTTGCGTAAATTAAAAAAGATACTAAAACACCTGATTTGATCGTTTGATGTAATCCAAGAAATCCAGGTGCGCAACATTCACAGTCGCCAGATCGCAAACTGCAGGGATCTTGTAGTTCAGCAATTTTGCAGGCTTCCCCGGTTGAAGCTTTTCATTGGTCAATAATTCAGCCGTCTGAACTTTGGCAACTGCAATGATTCGTATATCTTTGTCGCCTACACCATCACCATATTTGCCATCTACCACACCTAGAGCCGTTTGAATATTTGCTGCGATTTGCAAACTTTGCATGTTTTCTTGCAAAACTTGAATATTGGCCGCTTTGAGCCACGCACCACAGGTAGGAGTTTTGGCGACAACTTCTGCCAAAGCAACCGCAGGTATGGTCAGTTCGACTTGAGCCATTTGCGATGCCAACCAACGCCATAAACCCGGAAATTGCAGGTTTGGATAGTTGTCCCAGGCGTAGATGATGGATGAGGCGTCAAGCGTTTGCATAGAACTTTTCAAGCTTATGCAAATCATCAATCTTCAAGTTGTCCAGGTAAGAACTGGCTTTGTTGAGTGTAATTTCGCGTGCGCTGAGCGCGCTAATCACCGTACGCACATACGCATTACCAAATACATGTCTGGGTTCACTGAACCTGTGTCGTACCGCATGCCCGTCAGCGGGTGCAACCACACGTTGCTTGACCCAGGCTCTGTACTCACTGTAAAGCGCTTTAGACAGGCGTTGCGTATCTAACAATCGGCGCAACACGACCTCTGTACTCACTCCCCAGCGTTTAAGCTGCGGTGCAAGCCACTGCTCATATTCAGCCACATGGCTGGGGCGCAACCGGTCATCAATTGCTTCTAAAAATGCAGCTGGAACCAGTAAAAAACCCGCAAAAACGTTGGCTTCTTGCTCCATACCTTGGTACGAGTACAAATCGTTTTCTTCATCAATCGTGCTGGTTTTGTGCAGCAGCACGTGCGCCAGCTCATGCATCAGGGTAAAACACAACTGCGCTTCAGACGCTTGTTTTTTAACCACAATCACTGGGCAACGTGCATCAAACAAAGAAAAACCAAAAATAGAGCTTTCTTTGCCGATTTGCCATGGGCCTGCATAGCCATTGCTACGAATCACTAAAATACCGCGCGCCTCAATCGCATCGCGGTAACTGGTAAACGTGTTTTTGGTATCCTGCAAACCCAGCCATTGACGCACAATGGCCGCTTTTTTCTCTATCGTCAGCCTGGCTAATACTGGCGGAGTAAAGGCATCGATACCGACGTCATCACCCAGCTCTTGGCGCAAATACAAATAGGTTTCCCGCTGTTTTTCAACCCGTTCGATCAAACGGCGCAGATTTTGGGATATTTCTGGTTTTTGGTTGGCCAGCGTACGAAATTGCGGCGTGTGCGCCGTGGCAATGTTCACATCTTGCGGCTCCAGGAAGAACAAAAGCCCTTTGTCCAGAGCCGTGGCTACCTTTTGCAGCTGCGCAATGGTCAGCGCCGCATCACCCTGCAGCGCAGCTTCCAGCTTGCTTTGCGCCACACCCGCCGCCTGGGCAAGCTGCGCCAGTGTCATGCCTCTGTCGGCGCGACACCAGTCTAGGCGGCTAGGGTTGGGCAGGGCAATGCGTTCCATAGCCTGTCATTCTATACACTGTGGCAGCTGGTGTGCTACAACGCCCCACTAAACGCCTGATGCAACAACGACTTCTTCAGGTCGTCCAGGGCTTGGAGTTTGCGTTGGTAGAGGGATTCGAGGCGCTGGGTTTCTACGTGAAGTTCGTCAAGCTTTTGAGCTAACTCCTTTTGCTTTTTTACAGCGGGCAACCAAACCTTGAACTCAAAAAGGTGTTCACGGTTGACTTTTGGCATCCCAGCGCGTGCCGAACCCTGAATGGCGTAGTCTGTGAATTTCTTGCTTAAAAGCATGTGATAAAGGTAGTCGCGGGTAATTTCGCTAGGTATTGGTGCAAGCGGGTACATGTCTGCACTGCACAAACCATTGAAATCAGGGCGAGCTACTTTCATGAGATAAGGTCGAATTTTGCTGTAAAGCACCATAGAGTCGTCAAAAGGGAATTTGCCGGAAATCAAGGCTTCTTCTCTTGCGGTCTTGAGGTCAACAAAAGCACCCGTTTGCGAGACAATGTTTCCTGCACCTACATGCGTTAAGTCTAAAAATTCTTCTTTACGTGGGTCAACGAGCATGGAAGTGATTTCACATACGTCTTCAAGCTTTTTCTCCACCCACCCATCCCCCCGCTGCGTAAACACCGCCTGCAAATGACTCTCAAAAATAGCCCGCGCATTCAGCAGATTCGCCTCGCAATTGGCGCGGGCAGTGGCGATGTGGTCAAACGCGGCGTCTAGGATGGCGACGATGCGGTGTTGTTCCGGGAGTGGGGGTAAAACAATTTCAATACTGTTGAATTTCGACTTATTGACAATCGGCACTGTCGTACCAGACGCCAAAGCCTCCAATTGGTCTTTGAATGCACAAGACAAGACTTGGTAAAACATGAACTCTGGCAATGCTTTACACGCATCTGGCAAGATGGCATTGATCTGCTGATTAAATGCGACGGGCACTGTATTCAGCCCAATCTTTCCCAAATTACCAATGCACGAAACAAGAATGGAGTTTGGCGGGAGCGTGCGGGCAATCGCTGCACCAGCCTCTGATAAACCATCTTCAGCA
>JBEGUP010000263.1:0-3262 GCA_041178825.1 Pseudomonadota bacterium
GACACTGCACGTGTGGAGGTCATTCGAGGTGCAATCTTTACGTCCTGGGTAGCCATAATATTTTTGATGTCTGGAATGATATTGTTTAAGTAAACTTCCGAATTAAGTGGCCCAGTCGCTATTGCACAGTTTAAGTTTTCAAAACCTTTTTCTAGATTTACTGCGAACGAGTTAGCGCCGCTGTTGCATTGCGTGGTCCATCTGATTCTGCCTCCCATTCCCATTCCACCCCTGGTTGCAGTGACTGTTAAAACAGCCCTAAGCATGTTATTTTGAATGTAGCCGAACGAATCCGTCGTTGTTTTTGCTGCCAGTGCTGTGCTGCCATCCAGTTTTAGAGAGCCTTCTTTGCTAGCAATTTTTTTCCATTCTCCTCTTGGTAATTCAAAGCTGACGCGTTCAACACTGACAGTTTGGGAAAATACTGCATTTGAAAAAACAAATACTGCGGATAGTGAAATCTTAATTAAGGAAGGTCTGCACAACCCAAAGTTTCCGCACTGACTAGCGCCCAGTGTTTAAATCTTTAGATTTTCAGCGCATTTTGTTAAGATTTCGGTGTTTTCAGCCGGTTTTCAATCGTATTTCAGGCTTTTCAGCCTCGTTTTGTGCGCTCTAGGCGCACTTATCCTAGCGAGTCATCAGTTTCCCCCGCACCATCCACAGGTTTGACAGTGCAAATAAGGTGGTTTGCTGCGCTGCGTTCTTGGCTAAACCGCGATAGCGTACCTTGATGTAGCCGAACTGGCGTTTGATGACTCTGAACGGGTGCTCGACAAAGGCGCGTATTTTAGCCATCACCTTTTCTGCGGCTTCTAGCAATTGACCTATTGCTGTGGTGGGGTCTAGTTTCTTGCGTTTGCCACGGCGCATGCTGGTAAATAGTTGCTCGGGCTTTAGCTGCGGGTGTTTGACTTTAACGTCCTCGCGCTCACCCATGCCTTGGTAGCCTGCGTCGCCGTGTACGCTTTGTTCCTGCCCGTGCAGCAAGTTCGCCGCCTGCGTAACGTCATGGGCATTGCCGCTGGTGGCGGTGACGGTGTGTACTAAGCCTGAATCAGTGTCTATGCCGATGTGCGCTTTCATGCCAAAGTGCCACTGGTTGCCTTTCTTGCTTGAATGCATTTCGGGGTCACGTGCTTTGTCTTTGTTCTTGGTAGATACGGGCGCTGGGATGAGCGTAGCGTCAATGGCGGTGCCTTGCTTGAGAAACAAGCCTTGCATGGCTAGCAAGGTGTTCACAGTGGCTAGTATCTGCGGGGCTATCTTGTGTTTCTCCAGCAAGTGGCGAAACCGTAGGATGGTGGTTTCGTCTGGAATAGTCACTGTGCCTGCTGGCGTTGTAATGAACTGGCGATAAATTGGGGTGTCGTGCAAGGCCTCTTCCATGGCAGGGTCGGATAGACCGAACCATTGCTGCATGAAGTGCACGCGAAGCATGGTGTCTATGCCTGTGACAGGGCGACCTGTTGTGCCTTTTGGATAATGTGGTTCGATCAGTGCTATCAACGCCGCCCAAGGCACAACGGTGTTCATTTCTTCTAAGAACACGCGCTTGCGTGTGCGCTTGCTGCTCAGTTCAAAGTCGCTGGCAATGGGGTGAAGGGGCATTTGGTTCATTAACGTCTAACGGTTCAAGTGCACTTGCGTGGACTTGTGCAGAGTTTCCCTATAAATCCCGCCAAACTGCGGCAACCCCTGACATCGCGCTTGCGCACCAGCGCGTTAAACACACCTCACTATCCAACGTATCGCCCCCATGCAAAGCAGCTTTTACGACTTAGACAACCGCTACGCCCAGCTTAGCAAGCAAGGCGACCCACTAGAACGCCTGTCAGCCGTGATTGATTGGGAGCTATTTCGCCCCATCATCGAGCGCATGGACGCCAAGCCGCGTAAAAGCTTAGCAGGGCGCAAGCCCACAGACCGAGTGCTCATGTTCAAAGTGCTTATCCTGCAAAGGTTACACAACCTAGCCGACGAACGCCTAGAGTTTCAAATCAAAGACCGCCTCTCATTCATGCGCTTTCTGGGGCTTGAGCTAGCGGGCAACGTACCCGATGCTAGAACTGTCTGGGCGTTTCGCGAAGAGCTCAAAGAACACCATTTAATCGATGCCTTGTTTGATGCCTTCAATGCCCAGCTACTTCGCTTAGGCGTATCCATGAAGAGCGGGCAGATTATTGATGCTACGTTTGTACCCGTACCCATCCAGCGCAACTCTAGAGGCGACAACGCCGCCATCAAACAAGGCGATACACCTAGCCAGTGGACAGCCAAGCAAGCGGCGCACAAAGATGTTGATGCTAGGTGGACTAAAAAGAACCAACAAAGCCACTACGGCTACAAAGACCACATCAACGTTGATTACGACACCAAACTGATCACCCAGTGGGTTGCCACAGATGCCGGTGTGCATGACAGTCAGGCGATTGAAGCAGTGCTACGCTCGCTAGAGCAAGGCGGCGCTAGCGTGTATGCTGACAGCGCCTATCGCAGCGCCGAGATAGAACAGTTGCTAAGTGATAAGCAGCTCACCAGCCAAGTGCACGAGCGTGCCTACAAAGACAAACCGCTCAATGACACACAAAACGCCAGAAACAAAGCCAAATCCAAAATCAGAGCACGCGTAGAGCATGTGTTTGGTCACATGCAAACGGCGATGGGTGGAATGCTGATACGCTGCATTGGCATGGCCAGAGCGCATGTAGCGATTGGGCTTATGAACTTGACCTACAACCTAACGAGGATTGAGTGCTTGATTCGCACTCAAACAATCAAATTAAACACCACTGGCAAGATAGGTGCGCCTTGTGTGGGGTGAAGGGGGCTAAAAAGTCCGAAATAAGGCGATAACTGAAACTTAAAACGGCTCAAATCAAACGAACAACGATACAAAAACAAAATCTTGAGCTGAAACTCAAATTTAAACCCTAAACCAAAAGCCCGTAGCAGATGCTGCGGTATTTATAGAAGTGCCCTCTATAAGTAGCGATATCACTGGCAACGTTTATTATGCCTACTTGACCAACAACCGCCAAACTAGCAGACCAGCCTGCAACCGCATCTCCTGCCCGTGCTCCTGCTATTGCCGTATTTCGACGTTCTAAATCTTTTGCAATTTTTAACCACAACTCAGTATTGTTCATTTTTTATCTCCAACAATTGCAATTCGTTGTATACGAATCAAGGACAGTAGTAATAGACCTAACAGCGCGATAAAAATGTAAAAAAATTGTCTTGATGTCTTTACGTCTATCTC
>JBEGUP010000264.1:0-3260 GCA_041178825.1 Pseudomonadota bacterium
TTCGCTGCGTTTTGTCTAGCAACAAACACATCGCCACCGCCGCTGAAATGGCGACAACAATGTTCATTTTGAGCGGTAAGGCATAAGCCGCGACAGCCACCGCGCTAGACACGGCGGCAGCAACAATGCGCAGCTTGCTGGTCGCCAAAGAACACAAAATACCCAACAACGACAAGATGCCCGCAAAACCCAGCCCCCAATGCACGGGCACTTGGTGTGCCAGAGCGATACCCAGCAGGCTAGCCCCCATCCAAGCCACCCACGTCAACCCGCAGTTGCCCGCCAAAAAAGCATCTTGCTCTTGCTGCTGAGCCACAGTTGTGCCCGGTTTTGAAAATTTACTGACGAACTGCACATAGCTTAAATCGGCCGTCAAATAGCCGCTGAACAAGCGCTTCCACAGTGGCAAATGCATCAAATACGGCCGTAAATGCGCGCTGAACACGATAAAACGCAGGTTCACGCATAAACCGGTCAGTAAAATCACCCACATGGGCGCACCCACGGCAATCAGCGGAATGGCTGCCAGCTGCCGGCAAAAACCAGCAGCGTCATCGTGACCGATTCGACCACGCTCATCCCACTGTTGACCATAGAGACGCCCATCGTCAGCCCCCACGCCACCATGCCAGGCAGCATAGGGATGCAGTCTTTCGCGCCCTCCACATACGCAGGGTGGGTGTAGTTTGTGCGGCTTAAAAACATCTTTAAATCAAATCGCCAAAGCACATGCCAACTTGCACGTTAAAACCACGTACAAAGTCTGCCACTTTGAGGCGTTTGCCACCAGGACGCTGCAATTCGGTTAAATTTACTACACTATTCATAGCTACACAGGCAATAAATACGCCGGCTATAGTCAGTATTTGACCATTTTTATAGGTTTTACCGGATTCTGCGAGGTTTTGATCGCCTATTTCAGCATTCCACACCTTGATTTGCTCACCATTCAGCGATGTCACGGCACCCGGAAAGGGGTTGAACGCGTGGATGCGGCGGGTGATGACCTCGGCGCTTTGCGACCAGTCGATTTGCGCCTCGATTTTTTCGATTTTGTGGGCGTAGGTGATGCCTTCTTCGGGCTGCTTAACCGCTTTCAAATCAGGCAAGGTAGCTAGCGCTTTGACGATCAAATCGCCACCCATATCGGCCAATTTGTCGTGCAAAGAGCCGGTCGTGTCTGACGCGAGAATCGGCAATTCGTCACGCAGCAGCATGTCGCCGGTATCTAAACCCACGTCCATCTGCATGATGGTGACGCCAGTAGTGACATCGCCCGCTTCAATCGCGCGGTGAATCGGTGCTGCACCGCGCCAACGCGGTAGCAAAGAGGCATGAATGTTCAAGCAACCCAACTTAGGCGAAGCGAGCACCCACTGCGGCAAGATCAGGCCGTAAGCGGCGACGATCATCACTTCAGCGCCGTCAGTAATGGCTTTGTCGATAGCAGCTTTGCCTAACTCAGCCTCTTCAGGAAATTTGCCATCCAAACGCAAACTGCGCGGTTGGGCGACGGGAATGTTGTGGTCAAGGGCGAATTGTTTGACAGCCGATGCCTGCAACTTCATGCCGCGCCCTGCGGGGCGGTCGGGCTGGGTGAGTACCAGCACAATCTCGTGCCCAGCATCTACCAAGGCTTTCATCGCCGTGCTGGCAAATTCTGGCGTGCCAGCAAAAATGAGTTTCATGGAAAAGTTTTTGATTTCTGGAAGTCGTTTTAAAAATTAAGGGTCTAAGTGATTCAAAATGGGTAAGCTAGGGATTTTGCCATGAACAGTGATGCACTATTTGGGATGGCCTTAGGGCTACAAGCGCCGTGGGAAGTTACAGAGGTCAGCTTCAAGGCAGAGGCAGGTCAAAGACGTGAGCTGCACCTGAGAATCGGTTTTACCAGTGGCAGCAAGTTCAAGGATGATACGGGCGTTGACTGCGCTGTGCATGACACGGTGGAGCGCCAATGGCAACACCTGAACTTCTTTGAGCACCACTGCTTCTTACACTGCAAAGTGCCACGTATCAGCGCCACAGATGGCCGCGTTCGCAACGTCAATGTGCCGTGGTCACGCGCAAACAGTGGCTTTACCCTCCTGTTTGAGGCGTTCGCACTGGCGCTGATAGAGCGGGAAATGCCCGTTAGCCGTGTCGCCCAAATACTGGGTGTCAACCCCCAGCGGATATGGACAGTCTTTGCGCACTGGGTCGATAAAGCCCGCTTAGCAGATGATCCAAGCAGCATCACCAAGCTAGGTGTGGATGAAACCTCCAGCAAAAAAGGACACTCATACGTCACCATTGGGGTGGATTTAGACGCCTCACGCGTTATTCACGCTGTAGAAGGTAAAGGCAAAGAGTGCCTAGCTGGCATAGCCAAACACTTGACTTTCAAAGGTGTGCCAAGTGAGCAAATCAAACAGCTGAGCATGGATTTATCGCCCGCATTTATTGCTGGGGCAAAGGACTCATTCCCAAGCGCACAGATCACCTTTGATCGCTTTCATGTGGTCAAACTTCTCAATGAAGCGATGAACAAGGTTCGCATGGATGAACGCCGTGAGCATGCAGCACTGAAAAACCACAAGTACACGTTTCTGAAGAACAAGGTGCATTTGTCAGACAAAAAACGTCAAGCGCTTGATGAGATGCTTACGCTGTACCCCACGCTGGGTGCGGCGTATAGGTTCAAAGAGCTGTTTAACGATTTGTGGACGATGCCCAATAAACAAGCCGCTACTGTGTTTCTGACAGACTGGTGCGAGCAGGTGCAAGAGGCGAAGATTCCAGCGTTCCAGAGGTTTGCTAACACCGTCAAATCGCACTGGTCGGGGATCATTCACTTTGTTGAATCAAACATCACGAATGCGATTCTTGAGAGTATCAACAGCAAGATTCAACTGGCTAAACGCCGTGCTAGAGGCTTTAGAAATATCAACAACTATATCAATATGATCTACTTCTTATGCGGTAAGCTCAACTTTGCTTACCCACGGTATTTCACATAGACCCGAAAAAAGCTACTGTTGCTAGGCGCATTCGGCGCAACCACACCCCCCAGTTCAAAGCCCGCGTAGCGCTAGCTGCACTGCGCGATGATAAAACCATGGAGCAGCTATGCCAAGAGTTTGAGCTGCACGCCCACCAAATCAACGAATGGAAACGCCAGCTTGTTGAGAATGCAGCTAATGCCTTTGGCAGTGCCTTGGCAAAGCCCGAGGTAGATTTAACCCCTTTGCAAGCCAAGATAGGCCAACTCACACTGGAGA
>JBEGUP010000265.1:0-3432 GCA_041178825.1 Pseudomonadota bacterium
GGTATTGGATTCTTGCGAGCCTTGCAATATGACATGGACAGGAAAGCTGTAGCCACTCAAATGCGCCAGTGGGTCATGGGCTGTTGGCCCGATAACAGCTATGCGCAGCGACGCCTTAGGTAGTAAGGGCAAAATTCCTTTGTTTTCCAAAAGCACAATCGACTCTGTAGCCGCCTGCAACGCCAAAACATCGCCAACGGCGGAACGCAATTCCAGAGACTTTGGATCTTGGTAGGTTTTTTCAAACAGGCCTAATCGGAATTTCTCTCTTAATATGCGGGTGACGATGTCATCGACAAGCTCTTCGGTGATCAAGCCTTGCATATCAAGACCTGCAGTAAATGCCAGTGCTGCTGACTCTGCGGCATTTTTTGACACGCCATGGTGTTGATGCAATAAACTGATGCCCACGTAATCCGCGACAACCAGCCCATCGAATCCCCATTCATCTCGTAAAACTTGCGTCAGCAGATGACGGGAAGCATGCACAGGTTCGCCGTCTATGTCGTGGTACGCTGGCATGACAGAGCCAGCGTTGGCTTGTTTTACGGCCATTTCAAATGGCAGCATGAACGTGTCGTTCAATTCACGCCATCCAATATTGACAGGTGCGTGGTTGCGCGCACCTTCGCTGAATGAGTGACCCACAAAGTGTTTCAGGGTAGCCAGTACATCACGTTTTGGTCCTTGTAAACCGCGAACGTATCGCGTTGCCATGACGCCCACAAAGTAAGGATCTTCGCCAAAAGTCTCCTCTGTGCGACCCCAGCGAACATCCCGCGAAACATCCAAAACTGGCGCAAGCCCGTGCTGACACCCAACAGTGCGGCACTCGTTACCAATTTGCACTGCTATTTTTTCGATGAGCTCTGGATGCCATGTTGCGCCGTATGCAAGTGCTGAAGGAAATAAAGTGCCCTCGCGCGTCATCACGCCCGTTAAACACTCCTCATGAGAAATAGCGGGTATCCCTAAGCGTGTTTCGTGTAGCAGGAAACGTTGCAAATGATTTAATGCCTTCAACCCACCAAACGCACTCACGCCATGTGTGCCCATGGCGCGCGTCACTTGTCCCAAGCCATGCTTGAGCTGGACGCGCAGCGTTCCACTGTCGCCGTCATTGCCCATGACCTCGCCTGGGCGAAATTGGTGATCGCCTGTTTCAGACAAAATCATCCAATAGCCGTGCATCTGCGCGATCTTTTCGTCAAACGTCATGCGATTGAGCAAGTCAGCCACCCGCATTTCTATGGGCGCATGAGCGTCTTTGTAAACCGACAAGCTTTCGCTCACTATCATTTTTTTATCCAACGCAAAATTGTTTTTAACATTAACTAACGTTATCACTAACGTTAGTTAATTACAGCAGTGTTTACCCTTAAATTCTCTAATTTAATACGGCGCTTTTACAACACGCAAGGCTCTATGAGTGCTTGTGAGGAGACGTGGCATGACCTGCTATGATCAACGTTAACTAACATTTTTAACACTTTGATGCCACTATTGTTTGAATGATTTGAAATGCTAAGAAAGTCCATCACACTGAATGAGGTCGCAGAAGCTGCTGGCGTGTCCACCATGACGGCATCGCGCGCCATCAACCACCAACCAGGTGTTTCCAACCGAACGCGTGATGTCATTTTGAAACTCGCTGCCGATATGGGTTACACCGCAAACCGCAGCGCGCAAAAGCAGACCTCTGGACGCAACCGCGTCATTGGCGTACTTGCAGCGGAACTAGATAACCCCTTCATAGGCGCCCTTGTGTCTGGCGCAGTTCGTGCAGCAGCAGTGGCAGGCCATGAGGTACTCATTTACTCACTGGTTGACCACGCTGGCCGGCCCGCTGGCAGCGTGATGAACCTGTTGCAGCAATTTACAGACGGTGTGATTGCCGTCTTACCTTATCAATTTGATTTTGTTGAGCAGCTCTCAAAAGCAAAGCATCCCGTCATCACGATTGACAACCACAGCGACCATTCAACCTTTCCGTCGATATCGGCCGACAGTTACGGCGGCGCGCGCAAAGCGATCGAATATCTTGCTGAACTCGGGCACAAACGCATAGCTTTTGTCACGGGCGATGAGCATTTAGGCTCTGCACGCGATCGCCACCGTGCTTATGATGACTCCGTGAAATTGCTAGACCTAGACAATGACCCTCGACTGGTTTTAAAAGGTGACTATTCCTTACGCAGCGGGCAAGAGGCAGGTCATAAGATTTTAAAACTTGAACATAAACCAACTGCCGTATTCGCTAGCAACGACATGAGTGCAGTCGGCTTAATGTCCGTACTGCAGGCGGGAAACATGCGTATCCCAGAAGATATTTCCGTCGTTGGATTTGATGATTTACCGATTGCAAGCCAGATTCACCCCAGTCTGACAACCGTCAAACAACCCATAGCGGAGATGGGGAGATCAGCCGTCAATGCGCTACTGACACTCATTGCGGGCATTGACGTTGCAGCTTCGAAATTCGTGCTGCCCACCAGCTTTGTCATCAGAGACTCCGTCGCACCCCTAAAATAGCACGCTAACCGCCGTATTTATTGCCTAAGCAGCTATATTATTTATAGCAAATATAAACATTTAAGCGCATGCAGGAACATCAACACCTAGCTTGTCAGCCCAGTCACACAACCCAGCCCACGTCAAAACGTCGTAGCTGATGCCGTTTTTTTGAGCATCAGCAATACTTTTCGCCGCCGCATCGCCCGGCACGCGCACGGGACTCAAAGGGTTGATGGGTTTGTTGCTGCGGCAGCGGTCTGAGAGGTGGTCCATCTGCTCGGCAAACGCGTCGCCGCCGGCAAACAGGTCGGGCGACATGACTTGCACGTAGGTGTTGCCACCCCAGCGTTTGGGGGCGTCTTTGCGGCCGTGGCCAGATAAACCTTGGGATAAAGCTTCGACCATCAATGACAGCCCGTAGCCTTTGTGCCCATATTCCTGCCCGCCCAGTGGCAGCAGCGAACCGCGCGGGGTGCTGTTTTCCAGCACGGCGGGGTCGCGGGTAGGGTTGCCGTGGGCGTCTTGCAGCCACGGGTGGTCGAACAGCTTGCCTTTCGCCACTTTTTGCCGCGTCATGGAGGTGGTGGTGATGCTGGCGCACATATCGACCAGCACGGGGTGCTCTGCGCCGGGGTAGCCAAACGCGAGCGGATTCGGCGTCATCAGCGCCTCAGTGCCGCCATAGGGTGCGACGCGCTGGCCGGCGGGGTCGGAATTGGTGATGAGGGCGACAAAACCTTTGTCTGCCGCCACTTTCGCCAACGCTGCCAGACAACCAATATGGTGGCTGCGGCGAATGGCGACGGCGGCGATGCCATACTCGGCAGCGCGGGGCATGGCTTGGAGGATGGCTTTTTCTACCAACCACATGCCGGGCAAATAGTCGCCATCCCACACAGCGGTGATGCCGTTGTCGCG
>JBEGUP010000266.1:0-3250 GCA_041178825.1 Pseudomonadota bacterium
TTCATCATCAAAACGGCCTGAAGTGATGTCGTCAAAATCAATGATGTCTGCCGGCTTTATTGCTGGCTTCATTGATGACTTCATTGCTGGATTGCTTTTTACGTTGTTCTCGTCATCCGTGCTTTGTGGCTGGTCTGCTGCAATTTCACCAACCTCATTTGGCGCAAGCGACTCTGATGCTATTGGCTCAGTTGGCGTATTTGTTATTTCCGGATTCATATTTAACTCTCTAAAATTACTGTGCAGGTTCGTCTTCGACCACGTCGTTTATGGGTAACTCAGTCTGCGATTCATGGCTTGGTCTCGCCTCTTCCTTGACGTCATCAAAACGCTCAAACTGCTCTAAAACTTGCTCTTGCAATGGGCCGAGCTCTGGCAGTTGATCCAGCGATTCAATGCCCAAATCATCTAAAAATTGCTTGGTCGTGGCAAATAGTGCTGGACGCCCCACACTCTCGCGATGCCCAATCACCTCAATCCAACCACGGTCTTCTAGCTGCTTCAATATCAGGCCATTGATCGTCACGCCACGAATATCTTCCATATCCCCACGCGTGGCGGGTTGACGGTAAGCAATAATCGCCAAAGTCTCCAAAACAGCACGCGTGTATTTGGGTGGTTTTTCAGGCGTTAATCTGTCCAAAAATTTACGCATTTCCGGACGACTTTGAAAGCGCCAACCAGTAGCAACATTGACTAATTCAACGCCTTTATAAGCCCAGTCTTGCTGTAATTCAATCAGCAAAGCTTTCAAGGTATCCGCACCAATTTCTTCTTCAAACAAGACACGCATGTCTCGCACTTGCAGCGGTTGCTGAGCACAAATCAAGGCAGTTTCAAGGATACGCTTTGCTTCCGACGTATTCATAATATTAAGTTTTCAAGAATAAAGCTGAATGACTCAGCGACAGCACAGCGTTAAAAGCTTTGCTACATCAAAATTCAAGTAAGTAGCGGTTTTAAATAGCGTTTGTGAATAACGTTTATTACATCTAGGAAGCCATCTTTAGGCTTAACCTTTGGTCACGCAAAGTGCCGAGATTGTTTATCAGCGCTTATTTCGTAGATATTCCATTGTAACTTAGCCCCCAATTGACCAAAGCCTGCTTAAAATCTAACGGCAAAGGCGCCACAAAATGCATAGGCTGACCCGTCACAGGGTGCTCAAATGCCAGTTGTTCGGCGTGCAAAGCTTGTCGCAACATACCTGCTGCCTGCGCACCTCCATAGACACTGTCTGCCACCAGGGGATGCCCTATATAAGCCATGTGAACCCGAATTTGATGCGTTCTACCCGTATGTAGCTTACATAAAACTAGGCAACCTTGCTCGCAGTTTTGTAGCAATTTTATGGATGTTTTAGCGGTTTTTCCGGCAGTTTTATCCAATGCAACAACCGCCATACGTAACCGATTTCTGGGGTCTCGACCAATAGATTCGCTCACATCGCGCTCTTTTGGCCCCGTCCAAGTACGGTTTCCCAAAGCTAAATAGAGCCGATTAACTTCTCTGGCAGCAATTTTTTCCACCAAAGCGTCCATTACTTGCCGTGTCCGCGCAACGACCATCAAGCCACTGGTGTCTTTGTCCAAACGATGAACGATGCCCGCTCTGGGTAAAAGTACAGCTTTTTCGTCCCGCTCAAGTAAGCCATTCAGCAAAGTTCCGCTCCAGTTTCCAGGTGCGGGATGCACGACAAGACCCACAGGTTTGTTGATGACTAAAAGATGTTCATCTTCAAAAATTACCTCAAAATTAACTTTTTCGGGCTTAAAAGCTTGGCTTTGAGGTGTTGCCTGCAAATCTATGGCTAATAAATCCCCCGCTTTAACCTTGCTGGCTACTTTAGCGACGGTTTGCCCATTGAGCCGTGCAGAGCCTTGTTCGATCAACTGTTTGAGGTAACTTCTTGAAAACTCACTCACCAATTGAACCAGTGCGTTATCTACTCTCAGACCGTGTTGCGTATCGGTGCAAACGAACTCGCGTGTTTCATTCACATCATCATTTGCATCATCATTAGCCTCAAAATCCTGCACAAAATCCGTATCCGCTTCACTTTTCAAATGCTCGGGCAATGTGTGGGCAGATGTTTCAGTTGAGGTTTCGGTCGATATAATAGATTTGCTAAGTTTCAAGAAGGCTGCCTCAGATGTTGTATGCCAAATTATCAACTCAATTTTATGAGTTCAAAAACACTATGAAAAATCAACAAACAAGCAACACAAGTAAAACTAGTTTAAAGGCTTTACTGGCATGTGTTTGCCTTGGGCTAACGGCTTGCGCTTCTGTGGATGAAGACAAATCTGCAAATTGGAGCCCCAACAAAATTTATGCCGAGGCAAAATCTGAAGCCAATGATGGCGCTTTTGACAAAGCCATTCCTTTGTATGAAAAACTCGAAGGACGCGCGGCAGGCACGCCGTTAGCGCAGCAAGCCCAGCTTGATAAAGCTTACGCCCAATTTAAAAACGGTGACCAAGCGCAAGCCATTGCTACGATTGATCGTTTTTTGAAATTACACCCTGCTAGTCCAGCATTAGACTACGCTTTGTACCTCAAAGGAACGGTTAATTTTTCTGACAATTTAGGATTTTTTGGCTCATACACGAAGCAAGATTTGTCCGAACGCGATCAAAAAGCAGCGAAAGAATCTTTTGATGCTTACAAAGAATTGGTCGCTAAATTTCCAGAATCTAAATACTCGTCTGACGCAAAACAGCGCATGACTTACATCGTCAACTCTTTGGCTTTGTATGAAGTGCATGTTGCGAAGTACTATTTCTCTCGCGGCGCTTACGTGGCGGCCATCAACCGCGCGCAGCTGGCTATCAGCGATTATCGAGATGTGCCGGCTTTGGAAGAAGCTATGTACATCATTTACAAATCATACGAAGCGCTGGACATTGTGCAGCTCAAAGACGATGCAAAACGCATCATGGAAACCTCGTTTCCTAAGAGCGAACTTTTGTCATCGGGCAACAAGTCCGTAGCGCGTAGTTGGTGGAAGATTTGGTAAAATTCAATGTCTAATTGCTATATATTTCATAGCTACTCAGGCAGCAAATACGCCGGCTAGAGTCCTGTTTTAATCATTACTCAACTCTTCCAATACTGACATAAATTCGTCATGGCTTTGTATCTGCCGCATAGGTGGCAGTGCTGATAATATTTTGCGACCATAGCCCATTTGGGTGAGCCGTGTATCGCAAACAACCAGCATCCCTTTATCGGTTTCTCGGCGAATCAA
>JBEGUP010000267.1:0-3717 GCA_041178825.1 Pseudomonadota bacterium
CCGTTTGTTGCCAACTGGCGCTACGCCAAATACCCAAGTGCTTTTGCCGCAACCAGGTGGTGTCACCGCGCTGCGCGACGGCGTTCCAAAACATCGCAGGAATCGTCTCACCCGGCATCGCGATCTCGCGATTCGGTGCCAAATCAGGGTCAGTGCCAAGGTTCCAGAGCTTAGCCATGCATCATCTCCACGTCTTTTTCTTTTTCCAGCGGCGCTCACTGCGCATGCCTTCTTCTTTCATACCCAGGTAGAACTCTTTGATGTCGTCCTTTTCCCGCAATCTGGCACAGGTGTCTTCCATCACAATGCGGCCGTTTTCCAGCACGTAACCGTAGTCCGACGCATTGAGCGCCATGTTGGCGTTTTGCTCGACCAGCAAAATGGTGGTGCCGCGCTCGCGGTTGATTCGCACCACGATCTCAAAAATTTCTTTGGTCAGCTTTGGTGAAAGACCCAAACTAGGTTCATCCAACAAAATCAAATCTGGGTTCGCCATCAAAGCGCGTGAAATCGACAACATCTGCTGTTGCCCGCCCGACAACAAGCCCGCGTCCTGTGCCGCACGCTCTTTCAAAATTGGGAAATAGCCAAACACCGCTTCGATGTCTTTGGCGACGCCATCGCTGTCTTTGCGTGTGTATGCCCCCATCAGCAAGTTGTCGCGCACGCTGAGCAGTGGAAAAACCTCTCGACCTTCGGGCACATGGCTCAAGCCCTGCTGCACGATGAAAGCCGGATCGCGCGCGGTGATGTTTTGGCCTTTGAACTCAATCGTGCCTTTGCGCGGGTCGATGATGCCGGAAATGGTTTTCAAAATCGTCGTTTTGCCCGCCCCGTTGGAGCCCAGCACCGTGCCGATTTCACCCTTTTTGACCTGCAAACTCACACCACGAATCGCCTTGATCGGGCCATAAGCGCTTTCGACGTTGAGTAGTTTGAGCATAGGCTGCTCTGCACTGGATTCAACGCCCATTGCGTTGTTTTCAGTCAATTGACTCATGCCGCCCTCCGTAATGAGGACACATCGTCGATAGAGCCCAGATACGCCTCAATCACGCCAGGGTCGTTTTGCACTTCGCGCGGCGTGCCCATGGCCAAAACGGCGCCTTGATTCATAGCAACTACGCGGTCAGACACCTTGGACACCAGACTCATGTCATGCTCCACCATCAGCACCGTGATGCCAAGTTCGTTTTTGATATCCTGGATCCAAAACGCCATGTCGTCGGTTTCTTCAACGTTCAAACCCGACGAAGGCTCGTCCAACAGTAGTAATTTCGGCTCAGTACACAGAGCACGCCCCATTTCCACCACTTTGCGCACGCCGTAGGGCAAGCCTGCCACGAGTGAATCGCGGTGGTGCTGCAAGTCCAGAAATTCGATGATTTTTTCGGCCTTCTCGCGGGCTTCAACTTCGGCTTTGAAGGTTTGCGGGGTAAAAAAGACCTCGCTCCAAAAGCCAGTTTTTTTATGGGTATGGCCGCCAATCAGCAGGTTGTGCATCACCGTGGCGTGCTCAAACAATTCGATGTTTTGAAACGTGCGGGCAATGCCCAGCGCCGCAATGTTGTGCGGGGCCTGCTCGGTCAGTTTTTTGCCCAGGTAGGTGATTTCGCCACTGGTGGGGGTGTAGATGCGACTGATGAGATTGAACACCGTCGTTTTGCCAGCACCATTGGGGCCAATCAGCGTGAAAACTTCACCCTGTTTGACGTCAAAACTCACGTTGTTGACCGCCAGCACACCACCAAAGCGCACGCTCAGGTTTTTTGCGGAAAGTAAAAGGTCTGTCATAGATGGTTCGGTCATTTCAAGCGATCCGACTTTTGGAATGATTTTTGCCGCTTGAACATGCCTTTGCGGTAGAACGGGAAAGTTTGCAAATACGTGCGAATCTTGAGCCAGCGCCCGTACAACCCCAACGGTTCAAACATCACAAACGCGATCAGCACCGCGCCGTACACCACCGACTGCAAGCCGGGCGCTTGCCCGATAACTGCTGGCAAATAGTCTTTGCTGAGCGAGATCAACTGCGGCATGGCAATCAGGAAAATAGCACCCAAAAATGCGCCATGCACAGAACCCAGCCCGCCAATCACCACCAGCAACAGCAAATCAATCGACTGCAGAATATTGAACTGGTCCGGCGAAATAAACTGCAACTTGTGCGCATACAAAGCTCCGGCCACCCCTGCCAGTGCTGCTGAAATCGAGAATGACAAGGTTTTATAACGCGCCAAATGGATACCCATACTCTGCGCAGAGATTTCAGAATCCCGAATGGCGACAAACGCCCTACCCGTGGACGAGCGCAGCAGGTTCAAAAGTCCCAAAGTCACCACCACGGTGATAAATAGACACAGCAGATAAAACTCAATACCCGAGCTGAGTTTCCAGCCAAAAATGTCCGGCGCTTTGATGTGGATACCCGAATTACCACCCGTCACCGACTCCCAGCGCGCAAACACCTCTTCCACGATGAAGCCGAACGAAATGGTTGCAATGCCTAAATAGATGCCCTTCACCCGCAGCGCCGGCAAACCCACCACCACGCCCACCGCTGCTGACAAGGTACCCGCCAGCGCGAGCGCAACCGGAAACGGCACACCCATATTGGTAAACACAGCCTGTGTGTAAGCGCCAACGCCCAAAAAGGCCGCATGCCCCATGGAGAACTGACCAGTAAAGCCCGCCAACAACATCAACCCCAGCCCCGCGATAGCGTAGATCAAGATAAAGGTAAGCTGCGCCAACCAATATTCAGCAATGATCCACGGCGCAGCAATCAACAGCAGCAATAACAAACCATACCAAAAAACATGACCCCCATGCTTGGCCAGCTTGATGTCTTGCGCGTAATGGGTTTTAAAAATGAAACGCATGTAATGACTTAATTAAACTTTTTTCCGCAGCTTTTCGCCAAACAAACCGTTCGGCTTGACCATCAGCATGACCAACACCACGATGTAGGCGGCAATGTCCTTGAAGCCATCTGGCAAATAAAAGCCAGAGAAAGACTCCACGATTCCGATAATCAGCCCACCCACAATCGCGCCTGGCAAGCTACCAAAGCCACCAACAACCGCTGCGGGGAAAGCCTTCAAACCAATAAACCCCATATTGGCATGCACAAACGTGATGGGCGCGAGCAGCAAACCCGCAATCGCCGCAACTGCAGCCGCCAAACCCCACACCAACCCGTTAATACGCTTCACCGGAATACCCATGTAATACGCCGCCAGCTGGTTGCATCGCGATGCCGATTTTGCTGTATTTAAAAACAGCAAACAACACCGCAGACAACACGGCTGTGGCTGCAATCACCACCATTTGTTCCACGTTCAATACAAGACCGCCCAGTTTCCAGATTTGGTCTTTGTACGGCACAGGCAGCGTGTGGGTTTCGGTACCGATGTTGGGAATCATGGTGATTAAGCCGCGTGCGACATAGCCAATACCAATGGTTAACATCACGATTGAGAATGCCGGTTGCCCCAAGATAGGCCGAATCACGATGCGCTCCAGCAGCATGCCAAACACCGCCATGCCCGCAATCGCGCAAAGCACAGACAACCAGTACGGAAACCCCAGCAGCGTCATCCCCGCCAGCCCGCCAAACGCGCCCAGCATCATCAGCTCGCCCTGCGCGAAGCTGACCGTCTCTGTCGCTTTGTAAATCAACACAAAACCGAGTGCAATCAGCCCGTAAATGCACCC
>JBEGUP010000268.1:0-5691 GCA_041178825.1 Pseudomonadota bacterium
GTTCAAAAAAGGCGAGTTTGTAGCGGTTAAAGGCGCTAGTTTTGACATTCCGCCGGGTCAAACGCTGGGTGTGATTGGTGAATCAGGCTCTGGTAAATCGACTTTGGCCCTGGCAGCGCTTGGTTTGCTGCCATTTTCGGGTGATTTGCAAGTATCTGCTCAAAGCTGGGGCACAAGTAAAACTGCAGATAAAGCATTGAGAAAACAAGTGCAAGTGGTGTTTCAAGACCCATTTTCGTCACTGTCACCACGCATGACTGTTGGCGAACTGGTGGGCGAGGGCTTGCTGGTGCATGCGCCTGAATTGAATGCCGAACAGCGCCAAGCCAAGGTTTTAGCGGCTTTGGCGGATGTTGGATTGACCGAGGCGCAATACGCAGGATTGCTAAACCGCTATCCACACGAGTTCTCAGGTGGGCAACGCCAGCGTTTGGCGATTGCGCGGGCATTGATTGTTGAGCCGCAGCTTTTAGTGCTAGACGAGCCAACCAGTGCGTTGGATGTGACCATTCAAAAGCAGGTTTTACAGCTGTTGCAGCGGTTGCAACGCGAGCGTGGATTGAGCTATCTGTTGATTACCCACGACGTTGATGTCATCCGCGCAATGGCGCATCATGTGCTGGTGATGCGTGAGGGTGAGATTGTGGAATCTGGCTCTGTACAGCAAATCATGGCGTCGCCGCAGCACGATTACACGGCATTGTTGGTGAATTCTGGCATTTAACCGCGTGTTTTGCGCCTTAAAAGTACCTAAAAGTGTGACAAATCAATAATTTAGGGCTATAATTCGATACTTAGGGTTTTGCCTAGTTGTCTCAGAGCAGCTTACAACATTCTGAACCAGTGAATTTAATTGTTCACGAGACGATAAGTGTGGTACTTCAGTGCTGCAGCATACGGGCGATTTTCATACGCCCGTTTTTTTTGTCTATACGTTTTTGAATCAATTTTATTGAATAAATTTATAAGGAAATTTAGTTGGCAGCGCAGCAAGTGATTGAACAAATTGTGGCCGGTTTCGGTTATGACCTCGTAGAGATTGAACGCTCTGCAGGTGGTTTGCTGCGTGTGACGATTGATTTTCCTTGGGTGACGGGTACAGCTAAGGCCGACGAAAAGCTGATTAACGTTGAAGACTGCGAAAAAGTTACGCGTCAGTTGCAGTTTGCTTTAGAAGTGGATGGCGCGGATTACAAGCGGCTTGAGGTGTCCTCGCCAGGTATTGACCGACCATTGCGTCATGCCAAAGATTTTGAACGGTTTTTGGGTGAAGAGATCGACATTAATTTGAAAGCGCCTATTGGTCTTGCTGCGGCGGGTCAAGTAAGTGCTACACGTAAGAAGTTTCGCGGTACTTTAGAGCGTGCAGAGCACAGCGAGGCATCAGCCAAAGAAGCCGATGCAGCGGTGTGGCAAATAGTTTGGAGTGAAGCGCCTGTGGCGAAGCCCGGCGCTCGCATCAGTAAAAAACGCCCACCTGCCCCTGTGCAGGCTTTGGGTTTTAGATTGGAAGAGTTGCGGGATGCGCGTTTAGCGCCTATTGTTAATTTCAAAGGACGTACGAATCTGACAGACCAGTCTGGTGGTACTTCCGAAGATGAATCAGAAAATATAGGAGAGTGAAGTCATGAATCGCGAAATGTTGATGTTGGTAGAAGCCATTTCACGCGAAAAAAGCGTTGAATTAGATGTGGTTTTTGGTGCAGTAGAGGCTGCTTTGGCGCAAGCTACTAAAAAGCTGTTTCCTGGCGATGTAGATATTCGCGTGGCCATGGATCCAGATACTGGAAATTATGAAACTTTCCGTCGTTGGCATGTGGTTCCTAACGAAGCAGGCTTGCAGTTGCCCGATCAAGAAATTTTGCATTTTGAAGCGCAAGAGCAGATTGCTGACATTGAGGTTGATGAGTACATCGAAGAATCTGTACCGTCCGTGCCGATTGGCCGTATTGGTGCGATGGCTGCGAAGCAAGTGATTTTGCAGAAAATCCGTGAAGCCGAGCGTGAAATGATTTTGGCTGACTTCATGTCTCGCGGTGAGAAAATTTTGGTCGGTACAGTCAAGCGTATGGATAAAGGCGATTTGATCGTCGAAAGCGGCCGTGTTGAAGGTCGTTTACGCCGTACGGACATGATTCCGAAAGAGAATTTCCGTGCGGGTGACCGTGTTCGTGCGTTGATTATGGAAGTTGACAGCACCTTGCGCGGCGCGCCTATCATTTTGTCGCGCAATGCGCCGCAATACATGGTCGAGTTGTTCCGCAATGAAGTGCCAGAAATTGAACAGGGCTTGCTTGAGATCAAATCTTGCGCCCGTGACCCAGGTTCGCGCGCAAAAATCGCTGTGTTGTCACACGACAAACGCGTTGACCCGATTGGCACTTGTGTTGGTGTGCGCGGCACCCGCGTAAATGCTGTGACCAACGAACTCGGCGGCGAGCGCGTTGATATTGTTTTGTGGAGTGAAGATCCGGCACAATTCGTTATTGGTGCTTTGGCTCCCGCTAATGTCACATCGATCGTGGTTGACGAGGAGCGTCACGCCATGGATGTGGTGGTTGATGAAGAAAACTTGGCCATTGCCATTGGCCGTGGCGGACAAAACGTGCGCTTGGCGTCTGACCTGACGGGTTGGAAAATCAATATTTTGGATGCTGCTGAGTCTGCCCAGAAGAATGCCAGCGAGACAGACTCCAGCCGCAAGTTGTTCATGGAGAAACTTGACGTGGATGAAGACATTGCCGACATCTTGATTGCAGAAGGCTTTACCAGCCTCGAAGAAGTGGCTTATGTGCCATTGCAAGAGATGCTGGAAATTGAAAGCTTCGACGAAGACACAGTTAACGAATTGCGTACACGTGCCAAAGATGCTTTGTTAACGATGGAAATCGCAAAAGAAGAAAACGTAGAAGAAGCATCGCAAGATTTACGTGATTTGGAAGGTTTGACACCTGAATTGATCAGCAAGCTAGCCGATGGCGGCGTTCACACACTTGACGATTTGGCTGATTTGGCTGTCGATGAGTTGGTTGAAATTACAGGTCAGTCTGACGACGAAGCCAAAACGCTGATTATGAAAGCGCGTGAACATTGGTTTACCAATGACGATACTTCTCAAGCAGCTTCTCAAGCGGCACCTAAAGCTTAACGGTTATGAAAGATTACACAGACTATGTCCACCACGACCGTTGCCGATTTTGCAGCTGAACTCAAAAAATCAACCTCTACTCTTTTAGAGCAAAAATTATTAGCCTATTTGCAGACTAGCCACGGCACAGTCTCGGGTGAGCGCAAAAAAATTACACTAGTCAAAAAATCGACTACTGAAATTAAGCAGGCCGATGCCTCTGGTAAAGCGCGTACGATTCAAGTTGAAGTGCGCAAAAAGCGTACTTTCATACAGCGCGACGAAGTGGCTGAGGGGCAGGCTGAAGAAGCAGCCATTGCGGCACAGAATGCATCAAATGAGGCTAAAGCTTTGTCTGATCATGCAGATTTGCAACGCCGTGAACACGAAGCGCAAATTGAGGCTGACGCTATTCGTAACGAAGAAGCGCAATTGGCTGAGCAGCGTCGTTTGAGGGAGCAACAAGAGCAAGAGCAAAAAGCAGCCGAAGTTGCACAAAAAAATTCTGTTGAAGCTGCAAGAGTTGCGGAACCAGTCGTTACAACAGTGAATGAAGTTGTTGAAGCTACTCCAGCCGTGAAAGTGACTAAGCGCGTAGGTAACAAGATTGCACCCGTTGTTGATGAAAAAGCGGAAAAGGCAGCAGCGGACGCGTTGGCGAAAGCCGCTGAGATTGCACATGCTGCCGAACTAGCAAAGACTAAAGCTCAAGCAGACGCTGACGCAAAAGCGGCAGCCGTCACAAAAGCCGCAGACGACGCCAAGGCGTTAATCGCAGCTGAATCTGCACGCGCACAAGATCTCGGCGACCGTCGCCGCAAGGCTGAAGCTGAAGCAGCAGCCATTCGCATGATGATGTCTGCGCCAGCTAAGCCACCTGTTGTGGCTAAAAAGCCTGAGCCACCAAAGGTTGCAATCAAAGGTACATTACACAAACCCGCCACAGGTAGTACGGTTGCAAAACCTGGTGTCAAGCCTGCACCGGGTGCGCCCGGTGCAGCAGCCGCACCGGCAGGTACTGGTAAAGAAGTTAAGTCAGCCAAACTGTCAAGCAGCTGGGCGGGTGATCCTGCTAAGAAGAAAGGCTTGCCGACACGTGGCGACACGGGTGCAGGTGCAAACCGTGGTTCAAACTGGCGTGGCGGTCCTGGTGGTGCTCGCGGTAAGCGTGGCGACCGCGGTAACGATCATCGTGATGATTCATCTCAAGCACCAGCAGAGGTGCGTGTGCTGGAAGTTCATGTGCCTGAAACAATTACTGTTGCCGAGTTGGCGCACAAGATGGCTGTCAAAGCCTCAGAGGTCATCAAGCAATTGATGAAACTCGGTCAAATGGTCACTATCAACCAGCCTTTAGATCAAGATACCGCCATGATTCTGGTGGAAGAATTGGGCCACAAAGCGGTGGTTGCTGCATTGGATGACGTAGAAGCATTTACTGACGCTGAAGTGTCGTCTCAAGTGGCTGAATCATTGCCACGCGCGCCAGTGGTTACAGTGATGGGTCACGTTGACCACGGTAAAACATCATTGCTTGACTACATTCGCCGCGCCAAAGTGGCGTCTGGCGAAGCCGGCGGTATCACGCAGCACATTGGTGCCTACCACGTGGAAACACCGCGCGGTATGATTTCTTTCTTAGATACGCCAGGTCACGAGGCGTTCACAGCGATGCGTGCCCGTGGTGCAACAGCGACTGATATTGTGATTTTGGTGGTTGCTGCTGACGATGGTGTGATGCCACAAACCAAAGAAGCAATCAAACATGCTAAAGCCGCTGGTGTACCTATCGTTGTTGCTATCAACAAGATAGATAAGCCCGATGCCAACATGGATCGCGTCAAGGGTGAGTTGGTGACTGAAGAGGTCATCCCTGAAGAGTTTGGTGGTGAGTCACCATTCGTGGGTGTTTCTGCACGTACTGGTGAGGGCGTTGATGCGCTCTTGGAGCAGGTACTCTTGCAAGCTGAGGTTTTAGAGCTGCGTGCGCCAGTTAACGCTATGGCTAAAGGCTTGGTGATTGAAGCTCGTTTGGATAAGGGTAAAGGCCCTGTTTCAACTATCTTGGTGCAATCTGGAACCCTCAAAACTGGTGATGTGGTGTTGGCTGGTTCAACCTATGGGCGCGTTCGCGCTATGTTGGATGAAAACGGTAAAGCCATCAAAACCGCTGGACCATCAATTCCTGTTGAAATTCAAGGCTTGACCGAAGTGCCGCAAGCGGGTGATGAATTCATGGTCATGGCTGATGAAAAGCGTGCTCGTGAAATTGCGACTTACCGTGCGGGTAAATTCCGTCACACCAAATTGGCAAAGCAACAAGCGTCCAAATTGGAAAACATGTTTACCGACATGACAGCTGGCGAAGTCAAACTTTTGCCGATCATCATCAAAGCCGACGTGCAAGGTTCGCAAGAAGCTTTGGCTCAGTCTGTGCTTAAGTTGTCTACTGATGAAGTTAAGATTCAAATCGTTTACAGCGGTGTAGGTGGCGTTAGCGAGTCTGACGTTAACTTGGCTATTGCATCTAAAGCCGTGATTATTGGATTCAATACTCGCGCTGA
>JBEGUP010000269.1:0-3229 GCA_041178825.1 Pseudomonadota bacterium
CCTGTGCTGGCATTCAGCAAAACTGGCGAAAGGCGCCTGGGCATGTGGAGTTGATTCAGGGGGTTAACCGCAAGGCGGAGCGTAGCCATGGGCAGGTGACGATTACGCGCTATTGGTGTGAGCGCTGCGGCACGGCTTGGGATTATGAGAACAACAAGGTGAAGATGGATGCGGGTTGGTCGGTTGTGCCGGGGGCGCGAAGGGGTTAAAACTTCGATTTTAAGGGTATTTTAGATCTCTAGCCGGCGTATTTATTGCTTGAGCAGCTATTAAATATATAGCATAAATGCATTCTTTGCTTCGCCATAGCTAAGCAATTTTGCATATTTGCTTCTTTTTTGCTAAGCAAAAAATTGACATTTGCTTTTGATTAAGTTAGCATAACAGTCTAATTTGATTACCAATAGGTTAGCAAAATGTCTTCAGAACTTAACTATCTACGGCTAGAGCAGCTTCAGGCTTCGTTGGATGCCTATGATGTTCTGCGGACAAAAAGGGTGCCGGCACGTGGTTGGCTCAAAGAAATCCGCGAGGCTTTGGGTTTGACTGAGCGCCAACAGGCTGCGCAACTAGGTATGACGGGGGCTGGTTTGCATCATTCTGAGCAATCCGAGGCGGATGAACGCATTTCATTGGGCCAGCTACGCAAAATGGCTGACCATTTGGATTGCGACTTGGTTTACGCCCTTGTGCCGCGCAAAGCATTGACGCAAGTTGTGCAGAGCCGTGCGCAGCAGCTTGCGAATGAAGAGGTGCGCGGCGTGGCGCATACGATGAGCTTGGAAGACCAGCGCCCTACGGACGAGCGCATTCAAAAGCAAGTAGCGCGTCGAAGCGAAGAGCTGCTGCGCGGTAAGTGGTCAGAGTTATGGCGCTAAATATGGCGCTAAATCTGGACATTCTCGACGAGCAGGACGGCCAGACGCCGCTGAACCCGGATGAGACGGCTGGGCTGTTGCCGAGGCATATCGATACGATGGGCGCTTTGAATGACTGGGAGCAGGAAAACATCTTGTTGGCGACGAAGTGGCTCAAGCGTGCCAAGATTTCGGAAGTCTTATCTGAAGATTTTTGCCGTGATTTGCACAAAAGAATGTTCAACAAGACTTGGAAGTGGGCGGGCACGTTTCGAAAGTCGGACAAGAACATTGGCTGCGATTGGACCTTGGTCGCCGTCAAGCTGAACCAGCTTTTGGGCAACGCGCAATACTGGATCGAAAACAACACATTTCCACCCGATGAGCTGGCCGCGCGGTTTCACCATGCGCTGGTTTGGATACACCCTTTCCCAAACGGCAATGGTCGGCATTCACGCATGATGGCCGATGCCTTGCTCAAACAATTGGGGCGACCAGCGTTTAGTTGGGGCGGTGGCGGCAGCATGGTTAGCGCCAATGAGGTTCGGGCGCGGTATCTTGCAGCTTTGCGAGCGGCGGACCAAGGCGATTTCATGGCTTTATTTGCTTTTGTGCGCAGCTAATGGCAAATACACAAGCGCACTTAATTTCCTTGAGTTAATTAGGAACTCAGCAAATTATCATTCAGTGGCACAATAAAAAGCGGAGGATTTCACCATGACAACCGCACTTGCCACCTCAAACCGCGCCATCGTTTACCGCACCCTAGGCAGCAAACACGGCCCCACCACCCGCTTGATGAGCCCATCTGACTTGGGCGAGCATCTCAAGCCGTTTGTGTTTTTAGACCATTTTGAGGCGGAATCGTCCAGTTTTGGCGGGTTTGGCATGCACCCGCATTCGGGCATCGCTACGCTGACGTGGATGATGCAAGGCTCTGCCAGCTATGAAGACACGACCGGTAAAGAGGGCGTTTTGCCCGAGGGCGGGGTGGAGTGGATGCAGGCGGGCGGCGGGGTGTGGCATAGCAGCAGCCCGACCAGTGGCACAGCGATGCGCGGTTTCCAGCTCTGGGTTGCGCTGCCGCCTACGCATGAAAACGCGGCGGCTTACAGCAGCTATATGGCACCCGAAGCGATTCCGCAGATAGGCCCAGCGCGCATTTTGCTGGGGCAGTATGGTGGGGCCAAAAGCACGGTCACCCCACCGTCAGACATGAATTACCTCGCCGTCAACCTCAAAGCTGGCGAAAGCTGGACGTATTTGCCACCCGCTGGCCACAGTGTGGCGTGGGCGGCGCTGAGTCGCGGCACGGTAGCGGCTGGCGGCTTAGCAGACGCACCGCTGACGGCGGGCGAGTTGGTGATGTTTGATTCCAGCACCGCCAGTATCAGCTTCAAAGCGCTGCAAGATGCTGAATTTGTAGTTGGTTCCGCCGTGCCGCGTGGGTATGATTTGGTGCTGGGGCGCTATTCTGTCCACACCAACCGCGAAGCTTTGCAGCAGGGTGAGGCAACAATTCGGCAAATGGGTGTGGCGTTGGCGGCGCAGCGACGGCTTGCAAAACAAGAAAGTTAACGATGACCAGATTAAAAAGTTGGGGTTTGTTGTTGGGCATTAGCGTGCCGTTGTTGTTTTACTTCAGCTGGTCGCGGCTGCAGAACGAGACGGGGCGTATCAACCTTGAGCGGTTTGCGGCAGCGGGGGATGTGGCTGGCATTGGGCGGGTTTTGACGCCGTATTTCCTGAAAAACAAGAAAGTAGCGGTAGCCGGCGATGTGGAAATTCCGGCTGCAGCGGCCAAAAGTGGCGTGAAAGCTTGGGCGCTACGCCCCGATGGCGTGGTTCAGGTCGAGCTGGATGCCAAGGTGGACGGCAAGCTCGTGACCTTGTTGTATGTGCCAGTGGTGCGCGTCAACAACGTGATTTACGATTGCTTGAGCACCGCGCCAGCCCAATTTGTAGGCAAATTTTGCTATGCCGAGACGATGAATGCAGCGGGCGTGGGTGCGGATTCTAAAAAGTTAGAAGCGCTCATCAAAACCCAATTGGCGGCGAACCAGCAGGCGATGGACGATGCCCCACCCGTGCTGAACGCTTCTGGCAATGCCTTGCCAGCAGGTGCGGACGCTGGCAGCGTGGTGGCCGTGCCCAGTAAGGTGAGCGATTTGGACAAATGCGGCTTTCAGTGCGTGAAGCCGCAAAGCTGCATCACCCCTCGCCCGCTGGCGTGTGGCAAGCTGGTGACGGATGGCAACAGCGGCTATTTTGCGATTGCAGCGACGAATACCGACTTCCGAGGAAAAGACGTGGCAAGCCGCAGCGACGCCGACAAAGCCTGCGAACAGTCGCTGGGTGCTGGCTACAAAGTG
>JBEGUP010000270.1:0-3199 GCA_041178825.1 Pseudomonadota bacterium
AAACCATTGCCGAGTCCATAGGCGAAAAACAGCTTGGCTGCTGAAAAACACACATCCTTCTCAGAAATGCCCAACACAGGTGTTCCATATAGCTCTGCCGTCCAATACGGGTTGGCATGGGTATGCAAAGTGCCTTTGGGGCGACCCGTAGAGCCAGACGAATAGAGCCAAAAACCTGGGTCATCAGGGCTGGTGTAGGCCGCCTTATCAAGAGGGGCATGTTGGCTGATCAGGGCATCTAGGGACACAGCGTTGGCAGGCAAGGCGGTATCTGGGCGTGAAACAATCACGGTTTTAACTTCGTGTCCGCCTTTGTCCATCGCTGCCTGCAAGGTGGGTAACAGAGCTTGCGACACAATGGCTACTTGTGAGCGGCTGTGTTGCAGCATGAAGTGGTAGTCGTCTGCACTGAGCAATGTATTGACTGCAACCGGCACAATACCTGCGTAAAGCGCTCCTAAAAATGTAGTAGGCCAGTCGCTGCAGTCATGCACCAGCAACAGGACGCGTTCCTCGCGGCGAACGCCTTGGGCAAGCAGGGCAGCGGCCACTCGGCGAATCCTGTTTTCTAATTCGCCGTAGCTCAAAGTACCTTGATCGTCGATGTAGGCGATTTTGGCTGGGCGGTTGGCGTTGCGCTCAATCAGATGCTGTGCAAAATTAAACGTTGCGCTGGGTGCTGCAACCTGTGTGTGCTCAGTCATGCTTGTCTCCTGAAGTTATACTTTTTATGTTTGATCTCTAGACTTAGTTCGTTGATTCAGACAACGCTGATAAAACAGCCGTACTTGCCTGCACGGCACTACGACGGTGGTAAAAATTCAAGGCACGCAAGCCACCCAATTCTTCGCCACCACCTGCGCGACCTGGGCCACCGTGAAGTGACTGAGGCATCACATTGCCGTGGCCTGTGTGCAGTGCTGCAACATCTGGCGAAATCACATGCACACGACCGTGGCTATCTGCCAGTTCCAGCGCGGCTGCAGCCAAAGACGCTGGGTCGCTGCCGTACAGGGATGTGACCAATGAACCTTGGCCACGGCGAATTAGGCTCAAAGCGTGCGCCATGTCGCGATAGGGAATCAAAGTAGCCACCGGGCCAAACACCTCGGTGTCGTGCACGCGGTCGGCACTGTCGCTGCCTGCGGCATCACGTGTGCCCAATAACGTGGGGCCTACGCAGCAGGCAACGGCAGAATCAGCATCCACCAGCGCGTGCGTTGCGCCATCGTGCAGCACTTCGGCTTGCTGTTTGAGGTAGTTCAAACCTTCTTGCACACTGGCTAGTTGTGCACGGTTTACCAATGCGCCCATGCGCACAGACTCGTTGCGCGGGTTGCCCACAGTGGTTTTAGCCAGCCGCGCCGAGATTGCCTGTGCAGCAGCGCTGTAATGCGCTTCTGGCACCAAGGCGCGTCGAATAGCAGTGCATTTTTGACCTGATTTCACCGTCATTTCACGTGCTATTTCTTTGGCAAACAAGTCAAAAGCTTCGCTGCCTGGGGCTGCATCTGACAAAAGCAAGGCCGAATTCACGCTGTCAGCCTCAATGTTCACGCGAACAGATTTTTGCACCACGGCAGGGTGCGAGCGAATCACAGCAGCCGTTTCAGCAGAACCTGTGAAGGAAACGACATCAAAAGTTTCGATGGCATCCATCAACCCAGCAGAACTGCCACAAATCACAGACAACGCGCCGACCGGGAAGATGCCCGCGTCAACCACGTCTTTAACCATGCGCTGCGTCAACCAAGCCGTCGCTGTGGCGGGCTTGATGATGACGGGAACGCCCGACAACAGTGCTGGCGCCGCTTTTTCCCACAAACCCCAGCTGGGGAAGTTGAAGGCATTGATAAACAAAGCCACACCGCGCGTGGGCGTCAGCACATGCTGCGACTGAAACAGTGGGTCTTTGCCCAAACGCGCCGCTTCGCCATCCAGCATGAAATGGCGGTCCCCCAAAGATTCGCCGAGTTTGGCATAGGTTCCCAATGTGAAAATGCCGCCATCCACGTCCACCGCTGTGTCGTTTTTGACCGTGCCGCTGTTTGCTGTGGCGATGTCGTAGTAAGCGTCGCGATTGGCCTGTAGCACTTTGACTGCTGCAGATAGCATGGCGGCGCGTTGGCGGTAGGTCAGGGCGCGCAAGGCTGCACCACCTTGTTCACGGGCAAAATCAAAGCCTGCAGCTAGATCTAGGCCGGTTGCGTCGACAGTGACTAATTCTGTGCCCAGGACGGGGTCAAACAAAAGTGTTCCGGTGCCTGAGCCAGTTTGCCACTTTCCGGCTATGAAGTTGGGGAGTAATTGAGTCATAGGGTCTCTAACTTGTACTTGAAAATGAAATATGATTAGTTTTTTCGCTTGCACTTTGCTTCTAGTTGCATTATTGTGCGTACGCGGACTTTAAAACTTTAAAACTGCCATGTCAAGCACTATATTGCATAAAACCGAATTTCTAACGGCCCTGGGCGAGCGCGTACGAGCTCTGCGAGCAAGGCGGGGTCTGACTCGCAAATCATTGGCCGCCGCTGCAGATGTGTCTGAGCGGCATTTGGCTAATTTAGAGTACGGCACGGGCAATGCATCCATACTTATCTTGCAGCAGGTGGCCAATTCATTGCAATGTTCACTGGCAGAATTGTTAGGCGATGTCACCACCAGCAACCCTGAGTGGTTGATGATTCGTGAGCAACTAGCCCATGCAGACGACGCCATGATTCGCCGTGTGCGCTTGAGCATTGATGACATGCTGGGCGCCAGCGGCGGCCAAACACGCAATCAGCGCGTGGCTTTGATTGGTTTGCGCGGCGCAGGTAAATCAACCCTTGGGCAACGATTGGCAGATGATTTAGGCTTCCCATTTGTAGAAGTTAATCGTGAAATTGAAAAGCTGGCGGGCTGCAGCGTCAATGAAATTCAAGCGCTTTATGGCATGAACGCATACCGCCGCTATGAGAAGCGCGCACTAGAGGCTGTGATTCAGGCTAACCAGCAGGCCATCATTGCCACACCCGGCGGCATGGTGTCGGATGTTGCAACCTTTAACCTGCTTTTGTCTGCCTGCACCACCGTGTGGCTGAAGGCTGAGCCTGAAGATCACATGCAGCGCGTCATCGCCCAAGGCGACATGCGCCCCATGGCTTCGAGCAAAGAGGCGATGGAAGACTTGAAGCAGATTTTGAAAGGTCGCGCTGCC
>JBEGUP010000271.1:0-3188 GCA_041178825.1 Pseudomonadota bacterium
CACGCCAATCGCTACGATGTGACTATTTTGGTTAATGGTTTGCCGCTGGTGCAGGTAGAGTTGAAAAGGCGCGGGGTGGCTATACGCGAAGCGTTTAACCAAGTCCACCGCTACAGCAAAGAAAGTTTTAACAGCGAGAATTCTTTATTCAAGTTTTTGCAGTTGTTTGTGATAACCAATGGCACAGATAGCCGTTATTTTGCCAATACGACTCAGCGCAATAAAAATAGTTACGACTTTTCTATGAACTGGGCGAGAGCGGATAACAGTCTGATTAAAGACTTGAAAGACTTCACAGCTACGTTTTTTGAGAAAAAAACCTTGCTCAATGTGCTGTTGAATTTTTCGGTTTTTGATGTGAGCAACACGCTTTTGGTGATGCGCCCCTATCAAATTGCAGCCACCGAGCGGATTTTGTGGAAAATTAAAAGCGCACACCATACCAAGAGTTGGAATAAGGTTGAAGGCGGCGGTTATATCTGGCACACCACGGGCTCGGGCAAGACGCTGACCAGTTTCAAAGCAGCGCGCATGGCGACTGAGCTGGACTTTATTGATAAGGTGTTCTTCGTCGTTGATCGCAAAGATCTGGACTACCAAACCATGAGGGAATACCAGCGCTTTTCTCCGGATAGCGTGAATGGTTCTGACAGCACTGCTGGATTAATGCGTAATTTGGAGAAAGATGACAACAAAATCATTGTCACCACGATTCAAAAACTTCATAACTTGATGAAGAGCGGTGACAACTTAGCCATCTTCAGCAAACAAGTGGTGTTTATTTTTGATGAATGCCACCGCAGCCAGTTTGGTGAAGCGCAAAAACTGCTGAAACAAAAATTCAAAAAGTTCTATCAATTTGGATTTACGGGTACGCCCATATTCCCAGAAAACGCGTTGGGCGCTGAAACCACCGCCAGCGTGTTTGGCAGTGAGTTGCATTCGTACGTGATTACCGATGCGATTCGCGATGAAAAGGTACTCAAGTTCAAAGTGGACTACAACGATGTTCGTCCGCAGTTCAAAGCCATAGAAAGCGAGCAAGACCAGAAAAAACTGAGTGCAGCAGAGAACAAACAAGTCTTGTTGCACCCCGATAGAATTCGTGAAGTTTCGCAATATATCCTGAATCATTTCCGGCAGAAAACGCACCGCTTGCAGGCCGGGGGCAAAGGCTTTAATGCGATGTTTGCGGTAAGCAGCGTGGATGCTGCCAAGCTGTATTACGAGTCACTGCGAGATTTGCAAAAAGGTAGCGAAAAGCCCTTGAAAGTGGCCACCATCTTCTCTTTTGCGCCCAATGAAGAGCAAGATGCTGTTGGCGATATTTTGGATGAAAGCTTTGATGTTTCAGCCATGAGCAGCAGCGCTAAAGAGGTTTTAACTGCGGCGGTGGCGGACTACAACGCGCTGTTTAAAACCAATTTCAGCATAGACAGCAATGGCTTTCAAAACTATTACCGTGACTTGGCGCTGCGGGTGAAGAGTCAAGAGGTCGATTTGCTGATCGTGGTGGGTATGTTTTTGACAGGTTTTGATGCGCCTACCTTGAACACGTTGTTTGTTGATAAGAATTTACGTTATCACGGTTTAATGCAGGCTTTTTCGCGCACCAATCGTATTTTTAATGCCACCAAAACTTTTGGCAACATTGTTACTTTCAGGGATCTAGAGCAAGCAACCATTGACGCCATCACGCTGTTTGGCGATACAAATACGAAAAACGTACTGCTTGAAAAAAGCTACAAGGAGTACATGGAGGGATTTACCGATGCGACGAGTGGGGAGGCGCGGCGCGGTTTTGTGGAAGTGGTTAAAGAGTTAGAGCAGCGTTTCCCTAAACCCGATGAGATTGTCAAAGAGTCCGATAAAAAGGCCTTTGTGAAGCTGTTTGGTGAGTATTTGCGCATTGAAAACGTGCTGCAAAACTATGATGAATTTGCTAGTTTGCGAGCGCTGCGAGAGATCGATAAGAACGACCCTGCAGCCATTGAGGCGTTTAAGGTTCAACATCATTTAAGCGATGAAGATTTAGCCACATTGCAAGTGCTTAAGTTGCCAGCAGAGCGACAAATTCAGGATTACCGATCAAGCTATAACGATATTCGCGATTGGTTGCGTCGTGACAAGGCTGGCGCTGAGAAAGAGAAATCCACCATCGATTGGGATGACGTGGTCTTTGAGGTGGATTTACTTAAGTCACAAGAGATCAATCTGGATTACATCCTAGAACTGATTTTTGAAAACAGTAAGAAAGTCAAAGATAAAGCGGCACTCGTTGAAGACGTGCGGCGCGTGATTCGTGCCAGCCTAGGTAACCGAGCCAAAGAGAGTTTGGTGGTGGACTTCATCAATCAAACCGATTTAGACCAGTTGGGTGATAAAGCCAGCGTGATTGATGCCTTCTTCAGTTTTGCGCAAATAGAACAACTGCGTGAGGCACAAGAAATCATTGATGGTGAGAGCCTAAATGTAGAAGCGGCTAGACGCTACATGACGACTTCACTAAAACGCGAATTTGCTAGCGACAATGGTACTGAACTCAATGCCGTGCTACCTAAAATGAGTCCCTTAAATCCGCAATATTTGACCAAAAAGCAAAGCGTTTTTCAAAAAATAGCCGCTTTTGTTGAAAAGTTCAAAGGCGTAGGCGGGCGGGTTTGATTTTGCTATGGACGTTTGCCCACGGTAACCGTCTCTCGCACCCAAGTTTTGGATTGTTCACTCAAACTTAGTCCCAATCCCGGCCGTGTCGGCACCAACATACGGCCGTTGTTGATTTCTATGCGTTCGTTGAACAAAGGCTCCAGCCATTCAAAATGCTCCACCCATGGCTCGGTGGGGTAGGCTGCTGCCAGGTGGACGTGCAATTCCATCGCGAAATGGGGGGCGAGCATCAGGCCGGCGTGTTCGGCTTGCGCGGCAATTTTTAAAAACGGGGTGATGCCGCCCACACGCGGGGCGTCGGGCATCAGGTAATCTGCCGCGCGGTGGCGGATCAAATCGCCGTGTTCGCCAGCGCTGGTCAGCATTTCACCGGTGGCAATGGGGGTGTCAAACTGTCGCGCTAGCGCGGCGTGGCCTTCATGGTCGTAAGCGTCTAGCGGTTCTTCAATCCAGACCAGGTTGAACTGCTCAAAAATGCGGCACATGCGCTGCGCGGTGGGTCTGTCCCATTGCTGGTTGGC
>JBEGUP010000272.1:0-3187 GCA_041178825.1 Pseudomonadota bacterium
ATTGAATGCGACCATCTTGTGGCAAACGCTTTTCTGCAATGTCCATGCGAGCCAGCACCTTGATGCGGGACACCACGGCATCACGAAGCGGCAAAGCTGGCGTAGCAGCTATGCGTAGCAATCCATCAATGCGAAACCGTGCACGAAAGAAATCTTCGCCACTTTCAAAGTGCACATCGGATGCCCCTAATGCCAAGGCTTGATGCAGCAAGTCATCCAGTATTTTTGTTGCCGTGTCTGGAGGCATCACCACGTGGCTTTCTCATGTGTATATGGTGGCATTCTTAGTTGACTGGCAAAGGATGGGTGAGAGTCATCGTTACAAAAACAGACCGCAATTGGCCTTGTGCTCGCTAACCCCAAATACGCCAATTGGCGTATTTATTTTTTAAATAAATTAAGTAAACTGATCAAATCAGCATTGCTGGTATCCAAATCAACAATAGGAACAAGACCGTGAACAAGACCGAACTGATTGAACACATCGCAACGAAATCTGACATTTCTAAAGCTGCTGCCACGCGCGCTCTCGCTTCCATCATTGAGGCTGTCAAGAAGACCCTCAAAAAGGGCGATACCGTGACTTTGGTTGGTTTTGGCACATTCAGCGTCAGCAAGCGTGCTGCACGCACAGGTCGCAACCCACGTACTGGCGCGCCGTTGAAGATCAAAGCTGCCAAGGTGCCTCGCTTCAAGCCCGGCAAAGGTTTGAAAGATGCTTTGAATTAATATTAAATTCAAATCAAATTAATAAAAGCCCGCAATAGCGGGCTTTTATATTTCTAATAGTATGTTTAGAATAAGCGTGTTTTCATTAATCATACTGAATAGGAATATTTCACATGGCACGTACTACCGTTGCAAACCAACTCGCAGCTATTCGTAAACAGCGCGAATTATTGGATAAAAAAGAACAGGCACTTAAATCCAAGTCGCACGACAAAGTATTGGCTCAAATCGTTGCGATGGCCAAAGATGCTGGCTTGTCAGCTGCAGATATTGCCAAAGCCCTGAGTGCTGGTAAACCAGCCAAGGCTGTAAAAGCCCCTAAAGCTGCCAAGAAAGGCGCATTGGCCGGTAAGAAAGTAGCACCTAAATACCGCAATCCAGCGAACCCAGAGCAAACTTGGACAGGCCGCGGTGTGTCTCCAACTTGGGTGCAAGCTTTAAAAGCAGCAGGCACTTTGGAGTCAGCATTGATCAGCCAGCCAGTGGTTGCCTGATTCGTATATAGCCGAGACAAAAATCATGAATCGTTCTAAATATTTGATTTGTGCCTTGGCGCTGATCGGTTTTGCTGCTCTGGCAAAACCGATTGGCAACTATCCATCCATTCACCTCAGTGAGTTACCCGATTCATTGCGCGGTGTTTGGAAGGAACTCAAGCCTGAAATGACGCCCATGAGCGCTTGTGCCACGGCATTTGATAGCCATTCGGATGGCGAAAAAATGGCGTTCCGCTGCTCAATTCATATCAAGATGGCAGCTGAGGGTGAGCGCCGTGCAATGCGTTATTGCGAAGAGAAACGCAAAGAAAACAACATCAAAATGCCATGCAAATTGGTGTACGAGTAATTGGCGCGAGCTTATTGGCGTATTAAATTTAGCTTGTGCATGATTTGCTGCGTGGCCTGAATAATAGGTGCAGCAGATTCAGCGAGTTTGTTTGCATCCAATGATTGATGCGCCCATTGGTCTGCACGGTCCAATATCAAATAAAAGTCGCTCATGTCGCCAATTTCGAAGGTTTCGTCTTTGGCCTTCATGATCTCTAGCAGCGTCACATACCCCAAGAAATACAGAGCAAACATCAGTGAAATTGACGCGTTTTGCGACAGTTCATGGTCGTCAACGATCTCAGCAAACATTTCACGAATCGTATCGATCGTGACGATTTCATTGGGGTCGAATTTGAATTCGGACTTGAAGCAGTCACAAGCAATATCCCATTGCTGAATGCTGTCGGTGTAGGGCTTGTCTAAATCGTGCATTCGGGGAATTATTAAGTTAATTGCGGCGGTCCAGCAGCTGCGCCGCTAAGGCATGCATGGCGTCGCGGTAGGGGCTGATGGGCAAAATATTCAGAGCGGCAATCGCGCGCTCAGCTTCGGCGCTGGCTGCTGCACGCGTTGCTTCTAGAGCGCCTGTGCTGCGCACAATCTCTACGATGTCAGCCAAGGCATCCATCTCGCCGTTTTCAATGGCACTTTGGATGGTTTGGCGTTGTGCAGGCGTGCCGCGTTGCATGGCGATGATCAGCGGCAAAGTGTTTTTGCCTTCGCGCAAATCGTCGCCTAAGTTTTTGCCGAGCTCTTTGGCGTCGCCGTCATAGTCGAGCACATCGTCAATTACTTGAAAAGCTGTGCCTAAGGCTTGACCGTAGTCGGCGCAGGCGGCTTCTACTTCGGGTGAGCATTTCGCCAGGATGGCCGCCAAGCGGGTGCTGGCTTCGAAGAGTTTGGCAGTTTTGGATCGAATCACACGCAAATAGCCCGCCTCGTCCAGCGAAGCGTCGTGCATGTTCATGAGTTGCAGCACTTCACCTTCGGCAATCACGTTGGTGGCTTCGGCCAGTACTTCCATGACGCGCATTTCGCCGGAATCCACCATCATTTGGAAGGCTCGGGAATATAAAAAGTCGCCCACGAGCACGCTGGCTGGGTTGCCAAACGATTCATTGGCGGTAGGGCGGCCTCGGCGCAGGGTGGATTCGTCCACCACATCGTCATGCAGCAAGGTGGCCGTGTGGATGAACTCGACCACGGCTGCCAAGTTGTGGCGCTGGGCGTCGGTGTAGCCCAAGGCGCCGGCCATGAGCAAGAGCAGGGCGGGGCGAATGCGCTTGCCACCTGCAGAGATGATGTACTGCGACACGGTGCCCACCAGCGGCACGCCCGAATCCAAGCGTTGCGCGATGACGCGGTCAACTTCTGCCATATCGGCAGCAATCAGGGCTAAAGGGTTGGCGGGTGTAGTGGACAAAGCGTGACTAGGAAAAATGGGACAAAACGCGTCGAAACGCTGCTGGATTATAGGGATTGGCCAAGCCAGCCCTTTCACTGCTATAATTTCGGGCTCTGCGGAAATTCGTCCGTAGATATCCACATAGATTCTTATCTAGAGGTCTCACATGTACGCGGTCATAAAAACCGGTGGCAAACAGTATCGTGTTGCTGCTGGTGAAAAA
>JBEGUP010000273.1:0-3180 GCA_041178825.1 Pseudomonadota bacterium
GCGTTGTGCATCGCCCCAGTCAAAAATAGGTAAACGAACGCTTAGCTCATAGCCTTTGCTCTTTGCTGAAGTGCCTTCATGTGTGTCTTTGACCGTGTTACGGATAACGCCAAGCTCAATGTCTGTCAAACTGGTCAACAGGTTCAAGCCTTGCGATTTGCTCGCCGCATCAAGCTGCGCTTGCGCCATACGCACATCCAAGCGCTGCTTGGTTAGCGCTTTGCTGACTGTTTCAGGGCTTAAAAATGATTTGGGTAAATCTGGCAGCCGTTCTGGCAATACCAATGCACCAATTTGCGAGTCCTTGAGTCCTAAGAGACGAATCAAAGCCTCGCGGGTCGCAGTGGCAGTTTGTTGACTTGCTAACAGTTGAATAGATGCATCGGCATAAAAAGCTTGTTGACGCACGCGCTGCAAACGGTTGAAGTTACCCACACTTTGCATGCGCTTTGCCAGCTCTGCACTGGCTTGGGCTGACTCGTAAACGAGTTTTGAATAGGCGGCAGATTCGTTAGCTGCAACGGCAGCCACCCAAGCCATGCGCACTTGCGATACCAAGCCGACCACATCAGCCGTCATTTGCAGCTCAGTTTGCGCCATACGCGCTGATGCCATTTTTTGGCGCTGCGGCAGAGTGATTAAATCTAACAGCCCAAAAGCCAAGACGCGCCCAAACTCCAGTTCGTCTAAAGCCCGCACGCGCTCCAAACTCAGTATTGGGTTGGCAATACGCCCACCTTGCGCGGCTTGCGCCAAATCACCCCAGCGCTCAGCCAGCAAGGTTTGCAGGGCGGGGCTATTGATGATGGCCAGTTGAACGGCTGCTTGCTGGTTTAGGGGTGATTTGAGTAGTTCTGCAACTTGTTTGTACCGTGCCGCTTTCGCATCCACCGTCCGCAGTAATTGGGCTGTAGCACCAGATACTGATTTGACTTCAGTATTTGTGCGATCAATGGCTTGGTCAATGTTGACAGTGGCGCAACCCGTCAAAACCGCTAGCGCCGCTATGGTGATGGAAGTTTTTGTAAGTTTAAACATGCGGTTCATTTCTTGTGCCCTGCGTGTGGGTCAGTTTTCGTCTCATCGTTCATTTTTGAATCGGCTTTAGATGCAGGAATTGGTGTGTTGTCCGGCTGCTGTGCTTCCTTGGCATAGGCACGCCAGCCACCAATTTGTCCAACTTTGTCATTAGCTGCCCTCCAAGAGACGATTTTTTCGTCAACATAGGGTTGGTAATCAGCAATGGGTGACGCGTAGCTGATGGTGGTTTGGGCCACAGCCGTGCCAGACATGAGGCAAGCAGCGACAGTCATAGGTAATAAAAAAGGCAATATAAATAGGGTTTTCACACGATCTCTCCAAGAAATTTAGACGTTTGAACAGAATGAATCCTGCCAAAAATGACTAAACCCAAAGCAGCCGACTAGAGTACCGACGGAGTTTGGGCTGGGAGACTACAAAATCGGTGGTTTTTGGCTGTGCGCGATGTTTGCGCTGGCAAACTGGCTGGCTTGAGCCAAAGGTTGTGCGTATAGCACTTTATCGAAACTGGCTATTTGCACAGTACTGACTAAGCAAGTTGTGTGGCAGGCTTGGCAGTGGGTGCAAGTTGATTTTGTATCTGAAGTCTCTGCTGTATTGGTCTTTGCAGTTTTGTGCATATCACAGTCGGACATGCCATTTTCAATGGGTAAATCAATGCTATCCAACGCATTTGTTGCCTGAGCAGCTACTATATTCATAGTGGCCATCTCAGTAGCCATAGCCTCCCCCATCCAGCTGCGCAAAGGCAGCAAGAGGATCATGAGAATGAATATAAAACGGCGCATGTTGCTATGATAAATTAAAACAAAATAAGTTCAAACCGAAAAGGTTTAAACAGAATTGAGTTCATGCCTAGCATGCTGGATGACTGACCAGCCGCCCCAAATCGCCAAACCAGCCATCCCTACAGCAACAGCTAAATCTGGCCAAGCTGTGCCAGTGCCAAAGACTCCCAAAGCCGCCAGCATGACAGCAATATTGCCAAAAGCATCATTGCGTGAGCATAGCCAAACGCTGCGCATATTGGCGTCCCCCGTGCGGTAGTTGTACAACAGCAGGGCAACGATGACATTGGCTGCTAAAGCTAAAAAGCCAATCACGCCCATGGTGACGGCTTCAGGCACAGTGCCAGTTTTGGCTGCCCAAGACGCTCTACCTAAAACAAAAAACCCAAAGCCCAGCATACAAACGCCTTTGAGCAAAGCTGCTTTAGAGCGCCAAGCCATCGCCATGGTGAGCACCGCCAAAGAAACGCCGTAATTGGCAGCATCGCCTAAAAAGTCAATAGCATCGGCAAGCAATGACACAGAGCCAGAGCGGAAACCTGCACCTAGTTCAATAGCAAACATCGCAGCATTCACAAGCAGTGCAAACCACAAAATCTTGCGGTATTTGGGGTCGTTTACGGCTTCTAGGGTGTCGTGGTCTTGGCTGTCGCTGTGGTTATGGTCGTGAAGGGCAGACATGCTTGGTTTTTCTTGAAGGTGTAAAAGATGATCAGAGGCGTATCAGAGCCAACGATTCACACGTTGAATATAGTTTAAATAGCACTGACCATGTAATTGGGTCAGGTGCGCCTCTTCCATGCGAACCTGTATTTGCATCAGCAATTCTGCTGCAACCGTCAGGGCGAGTACGGGCGTGGTCGGAGATATGAGAGTCAAAGAAAATAGCGCACATCGCATGCTTAAGAAAATTGGATTTCGACTGTATTTGAACAAACCATGCGTCACCAATGCCGTGGCATGTTGTTCATCTATGCCGATACGCCAAGATTTACCCATATGTAGCTGCGCTAACAAGAGCCAGATCCATGACGCAAGCAATATGAACCAAGCGCAAACACTTAACCACACGGGTAATTGCCACAGTTTTGTGAATGATGGAAGCCATTCAAAAGCAGCAGAAGCTGTATAGAGAAAAATCGAAACCATCACGATTTTGAACGCTCGGCCTATGTAGCCTAGCGCATTGTCTTCGCTAGGCAATACCAAGGGGTTGATTCCCGTTGCGCGATACGTAGCCCAGCTGCGCCAAGCAAAGCCAGTGCTAAAAAACAAAACAAAATAGAACAGCAATGCCAAATTTTGTGTCAAGTCATCGAAAGTATCGAAAACGTTGGGCAAGAAAAAAATT
>JBEGUP010000274.1:0-4938 GCA_041178825.1 Pseudomonadota bacterium
CCAGACCCATTGCAAGCCAAAATGATGTGGTACATGCCGCTGGCCTTCTCGGTCATGTTCTTCTTCTTCCCAGCTGGCTTGGTGTTGTACTGGATCACCAACAACATCTTGTCCATCGCGCAACAGTGGCTTATCAACACCCGCATGGGCGTGCCGCCGCAGTTTAATTTGCCGAAATTCAAGTAATTCGGTAAATCGTTCAAAAAAGGGTCGCAGCTAGCGACCCTTTTTTTATTAGGCAACGAAGTAATTATGACTTAATTTTCTAAAATGGCATTCACTTTTTGCTTTAACATATTGATTTGTAATAAATTTCAGGGCAAAATGCAGTTTTCATGAATTTACCTGAAAATGTTACATTTCCTTGACCTTGAGCCTGATCAAGCAACGCAGTATATAAATGCTGAGTCTCTGTTTAAGGCGCATCAGCGTACTGTTTTAGAGGCTAAAGAAGTACGTGGTTCAATGTATTGGCGTAGTCAGTCTGGGGCAGAATATTTAATCAGGGAATCCCCTTCAGGCTCTCAAAAATCACTAGGCCCACGCAGTGAAACAACCAATCAAATTTATTCGAATTTCAAATCGCGTAAAGAAAATGTCACTGCACGCCTTAAAAAACTCCAAGATACGCTCGTAGACCAGCAACGACTTAACAAAGCGCTTCGTGTGGGGCGTGTGCCAAACCTGGTCGTTAAAACTTTGAACGCCATAGCCGACGCTGGCATGGCGGAGCACTTCACAACGATTGGAACGTATGCTCTGTACGCTTATGAAAGCGCTGCAGGTGTCCGGGTGTATCCAAATATGCTGGCCACTATTGATATAGATTTGTTGTTCGACAGTCGAAAACGACTTTCTTTTTTTACGCAGTTGCAGAAAAAAAACAAAAAAGACGGCATCAAATCTTTGATTGAAGTTCTCAAAATAGCAGACCCAAGCTTTAAAGTTCGCAGCGATCAAAAAGAAACGGCCGTCAATGACAAAGGGTTTGAAGTAGATATTGTGCGCAGAATCGCCAGAGACGGTGATCCTCATCCCCTGCGTATGAGTGATGATGAAGAAGATTTGTGGGCGGTTCAAGTTGCAGGTGCTGACACAATATTAGGCGCACCACGATTCAGTCAAATGGTTGTCGCAGAAACGGGACATATGGCGATGATGACAACCATGAGCCCAAAAGTTTTTGTAACCATAAAAAAAATGATAGCTGCTTCGCCCAATCGCGACCCTCGCAAAAGGAATAAGGACGCATTACAAGCAACTGTGGTTGCAGAACTCATACATCAACGCTTGCCGCAGTTTAAATAACTGTAATAACCAAATTGTGCAGGTACTCCAGTACACGCAAATCAGGGAAAATTGAGTCCTCATGCAAAGCTTTTCAAACACTCCCATCGTCGCCATCGCCACCCCACCCGGTCGCGGCGCGGTGGGTATCATACGGGTGTCGGGCAAGGCGATTACACCCTTGGTTCGTGCACTCTGTGGACGTGATTTGAAGCCGCGCGAGGCGACGTATTTACCCTTTCTAGATGCTCAAAACGAGGCAATCGACCAAGGTTTGGCGCTCTACTTCCCTGCGCCGCACTCGTTTACCGGCGAAGATGTGTTGGAGTTGCAAGCCCACGGTGGACCAGTCGTCATGCAGCTTTTGCTGGCGCGGTGCCTAGCGGCGGCGGGCGAACTTGATGCCGTAACACAGCAACCGCGCTTACCCGGATTGCGTGTGGCCCAACCTGGCGAGTTCACCCAACGCGCTTTTTTGAACGACAAAATGGATTTGGCGCAGGCCGAGGCCGTGGCCGATTTGATCGACGCCAGCACCGAAGCGGCTGCTCGTGGCGCGACCCGCAGCTTATCGGGCGAGTTTTCCAAAGAAGTTCATGCCCTGCGCGACGCCCTCATCCACCTGCGCATGTTGGTCGAGGCGACGTTGGACCCGCGTCATGCAGCGCACCAGCCAAGGGGCACTCTTGCGCGAAGGCATCAAAGTCGTCATCGCTGGCCAGCCGAATGCGGGCAAATCGTCGCTGCTTAACGCGCTGGCGGGTGCCGAGCTCGCCATCGTCACCCCAATCGCAGGCACGACCCGCGACAAAGTGCAGCAAACCATCCAAATCGACGGCGTGCCGTTACACATCATCGACACCGCTGGCTTGCGCCAAAGTGATGATGAGGTTGAAAAAATCGGCATTGAACGTGCATGGACAGAGATTGAAAATGCCGACGCCGTGCTGTTTTTGCACGATTTGACACGTTGGAGTAGTACCAATCACCCCGAAGTTGCTATTAAATACAGAGCTGATGAGGCAGTAATCACATCGACTATTGCCAAATTAGCGGCTAAAAACGTGCCTGTTATCGACGTTTGGAACAAGGCCGATGCGGTAGATGCTGATATTGCAGCGCAGCATAAAACCACTGCTTCTGCGAGCCAAACCAACCCCCAAATCACCATTTCTGCCAAGCAAGGTGCGGGGCTGCAAGAGTTGCGCCAAACCCTGCTTCAAGTAGCCGGATGGCAGCCCGCCGCCGAGGGTGTCTACATCGCCCGCGAGCGCCATGTGCAGGCTTTACGACAAGTGAGCGCACACTTAGATTTGGCTGAATCTCAACTCAAAGCCAAATCCCAAGCCTTAGATTTGCTCGCCGAAGAGCTACGATTGGCACAAAATGACCTGTCTGCCATTACTGGCGAGTTCACTTCTGATGATTTACTGGGCGTGATTTTCTCGAAGTTTTGTATTGGCAAGTAAATATCACTATAAAATTGATAGCTGCTCAGGCAGTAAATACGCTGGCTATATGCCAATTAGAGGAGAAAAATTTTTGGGTTATAAGCTATTTTCCTCAAATGCCAACTTCGCAGAAGCTGCAATCGCACCACGCAGCCACTGGTGGGCGCTGTTGTGCTGTTCGCGTTTGTGCCACATCACGTCGACGTGAACAACGGGCATGTCGAAAGGTAGCGGGCGGATAGTGAGTTCGTTCAGCACATCGGCGACCCGAACAAAATGTCGAGGCAGCACGGTGAGCAGGTCGGATTGGGCGACAACGCGGCCGGCGGTGAAGAATTGATTCACGGTTAAAACAATACGTCGTTGACGTTGCAGGGCGGTTAATGCTTCGTCTACAAACCCGAAAGGCCGCCCTGAGAAGCTGACCAGCATGTGGCGGGCAGCGCAGAAGCGGTTCAGCGTGAGTGGACCTTGCGCCAAGGGGTTGCCAGAGCGCATGACGCAGACGTATTCGCCGTCATACAGTCGCTGGTGTGCATAGCTGACTGCGCCACCAGATTGGGCGCTGGCGGTCAAATCTGCCAGAGCAGCGGGGAAGTGGCCAATGGCCAAGTCGGCAGTTTCAGCATCCAATAAGCGTCTAGGGTCACGGGTAGAGAGGGGCACGACCCGGATGGAGACGCCGGGAGCATCACGTTCGACCAGGTTGAGCAAGCCCGGAATCAGCTCTGACGCGGTGGCGTCGGCCATGGCTAAAACAAAGGTGTCGCTGGAGGTGGCAGCGTCAAACGGGTTGGGAACCAAGGTTTCTTGCAGTTGGCGCAAGGCTTCGCGTACAGCGGGCCACAAGGCGTTGGCACGGGGGGTGGGCTCTAGGCCTTGGCCGCTGCGGCGCACCAAATCATCTCCCAAAGTTTCACGCAGGCGACGCATGGCGTTACTGACGGCTGGCTGCGTTAGCGCTAGGTTGTGCGCCGCTTTGGTCAGGCTGCGTTCAGCCATGACTTCGTCAAAGACGCGTAGCAAATTGAGGTCTAGCGTTCTGAAGTTGGGAGGGGTGGTCATGTTAGCGTTTAATTAATCACTACGGTGAATATACAGCATCACTAATATAAAGTTGAGCAACACTATGGTTTACCCTATGATTCAGGCATTGCATAAGTTGAAGCTATGTTCTTAGTAAGTGTGCAATCAAAGAAAGAGAGAAATATCATGACAAGTTTTGTACAACCCAACTACCCTACCCACCACGAAGGCATTGAGCGCATTGGTGAGGCTTTAGATAACGCCGAAGTGGTGTTCCACAAGTTGACTGGCGCACGTAGCGTGGCGACATTTTTGCTCGCAGCAGTCGTATCTGGCTTGATTTTGGCAGCAAACCAGCTGATCGACACGTGGGCAGACGGTCACTTGCTCGCTGCTTGGATTGCTTTGTGGACGGTTGCATTTGCCGCTTTGGCATTGGCAGCAAGCCCAATTCGCCGCGCTGTTATGAGCGTGAAAAACTTTGACGGCAGCGCGATGTACGCCGCTTGGAGCGCACGCCGCAAAGCACGTATCGCAGACGAAAAAATGTGGGACTATGCCCGTCACGACAAGCGTTTGATGGCTGACATCATGCGCGCTGTGGACAACACGCCTGATGCTGCTAAATGGCATTTGCGTGCATAAGCTTTAAGCACGTTTCAATTGAACCCAGCCTGATGCCTCACGCTGGGTTTTTTTACAACCCTATTTTTGCGTTTTAACTGCGCCCAGCCCGCCCAGAAACAAATCAGCCACCACAGGAGCCATATCGGCATGCGATAGCTTGCCGTCAGGCTGCAGCCAAGTGAACATCCAGTTCATCATGCCAAACAGCAGCATGGCCAGCGGTTTGTGCAAATCAGCGGCGATCAATTCTGGCCGTACTTGCGCAATCGCGTTGGCAAACGAGTTGACGACTTGACGTTGTAGCTCCAACACACGGGCTTGGTCGGCAGGTTCTAAAAACTTCACATCTTCGGTCAACACGCGGTGGGCATGGCGGGCACCAGCGTATTCCAGCACAAAGCGCTCAATCAAGCGGCGCACATGGGCAGTTGCGTCTGCTGGTGGTGGATTCACCTTGTCTCCAGCGGCTACTTCCTCAATCAAAGCATGCAAACGCGCCACATGGGTGGTGGCGATTTCAAACAGCAGCTGTGACTTGTCACGCACA
>JBEGUP010000275.1:0-3165 GCA_041178825.1 Pseudomonadota bacterium
GTCACCTTGGTACCTGCTAAATTTGGTTGGAGCGACGTAGGCGCTTGGCCGGCAGTGGCCCTAGCGCATACCGCTGATGCGAGTGGCAACACGTTTGAGGCCAATGTCGTGGCGGTTGAAACCACGCGTACACATGTCCAAGTGAGCAGCCATACCCCTAAAGTAGTTGCGACTGTCGGTGTGCATGACCTCATCATTGTTGATACGCCTGATGCGCTTTTGGTCGCTCATAAGGACCATGCGCAAAAAGTCAAAGCCATTGTGGACGAGTTAAAAGAGCGCAAACACGACAGCACCCATTTGCCAACGACCGTACACAGACCGTGGGGTACCTATGCAACCTTGAAAGAGGAGTCTGGCTACAAAGTCAAACGCATCACGGTGAAGCCGGGTGAATCGCTGAGTCTGCAATACCACCACCAACGTGCTGAGCACTGGGTTGTCGTGCAAGGCATTGCTATCGTCCAAATTGGTGAAGTCGAGCATAGAACCGAAGTGGGTCAATACCACTACATCCCGTTAAAAGAAAAACACCGCCTAACTAATATTGGTAAAAACGAATTGGTGCTAATCGAGGTGCAGTGCGGCGCATATTTGGGCGAAGACGATATCGTGCGATTGGCCGATATGTATGGACGAGCGTGAAACAAGTTGCTATAAAAATAGTAGCACTTCAGGCAGTAAATACGCTGGCTATCGCTTAATTCTAGCCTGTTTTCGCTTATTTTGAAGGTTTGAAAGGCAGATTTCGCTTCAAAATCGCCGCACTTTGATGCCAGGTCAAGACAGGTATGTCTCTTGAGTCTGGGGCATTGCCTTTCTGGTGCAAGTCCAGCCATTGCAAAACACTCGTCGCTAAGTTTTGCGGCGCCAAACCACTGAAGTAAAACGCGTGGTTTCCTGCTACTTCGCGAAACACTGGCAGATCACGCGCCAACACGGGTATGTGCTGCTTGGCAGCCTCAATCAGGGGCAATCCAAACCCCTCGCCTTCTGAGGCAGATAGCAAACAGGTCGAAGCTGTGTAGATATGCCCTAAATACTCATCGCTGATGCCGTCCAACCAAAACAAACGCTTGCCTAGTTCGGCATGGTTGTTGATAAGTGTGGACAAATCATCAACCATCCAACCCTTTTTACCCACAAAAACAAGGTTGACATCCTTGTTTTGTGCCCACAATAATTCAAATGCCGTCAACGTTTGTCTATGCCCTTTGCGTGGTTCCAAGGTGCCAACCGTCAAGAAGCTGGGTCTGCTTTTCAAGGTTTTAAGCACAGATGTCGCCTCAGATGGCATGCCTTGGCTAGGTGCGCTGCTCTCGACATCTGCGCCCAAATGGAAACTGCTAATGCTGGGTAAGTGGTGCCGCACATGATGGTGCTCATGATGCCGCTCAGGCGGATTTTTCTCCAGCCATGTGCGGACTTCATTGGCGACAGATTCCGAAATACACAGCAAACCGCTTGACACTTGTGAGACGGCTTCCAGCCAAGCTTTCAACCCAAGAGCGGCCTCAGCAGGCGCCCAATCAGGCCTCTCGACTAGCAAAATATCGTACACAACAAAATACACCTGCAAACCCAAAGCGCGCCAATGCTGGTACGTCGCCTGCAGCTTAACCGTTAAGCCAGGGTTTAAATCTAAGCCTAAGTAAATGTCATCCTGGTTGAACTCAGCAACCTCATCAAAACTAGCACGCTGCACTTTTTTGGGTTGTTGGGTCAGTATCGCCATAAAATTTTTGGCATGCAGATACCTAAACCCGTCATAGTAAATAGGGCAAAGCTCGTATCCTGGCGGTGTATCGTCATGCAGAGCCAGCAAAATACTACGAACCACACGTTGAATGCCAGACTTGGCATCAAATCTAGCCAGCTCTGTGACATCGACAATTAGCTTTTTAGGCGCTTCTAAACTGGTGTTAAACGAAATAGCGTTTGCCGTATGTGCCAAGTCTTTTTCTGTTGCAGAAGGGTTGGAACTAATCTGCGCAATTGAGTCTAGCAAGCTAGATGTTGGGTAGCTTACAGTTGGTTTGGTGGCATTTTGTCTATGCAAATTTTCTAGCGCGGCGATGGCTTTGATCGCACTGGCATCCCAAGAAAACTTTTTGACCTGCTCAATGCCATGCACTTTTAGCTTTGACCGAAAAGCGGTATCAAGCAAGGCCTGCGATATCTTGGTTGCCATATCGCTAGGGCTGTGCGGGTCAAACAAGGCCTCGCTCCAGCCGATGACTTCTGGCAAACTCGATGCGTTAGCGCCTAAAGTTGGGGCACCACATGCCATTGCTTCTAGGGGGGGCAAGCCAAAACCTTCATGTTTCGACGGAAAAACAAATAAATCTGCCATGTTGTACAGAGCAACCAAGTCGTCTTCGGGCATAAAGTCCGTCAACACCAGCTCGTCTTCAGCCAAGCCAGCGTTGACGCGGCAGACATTCATTTTTGCACGCGAATCATCGTGCGGACTTTTGCTGAGCCGGCTTGCCAAGACCAGTTGATAGTCACGCCGTATTTCTGGCGACAACAAAGCATAGGCTTGCATCAAGCCATCAAAGTTTTTACGCGGGTCAAAGCCACCTGGGGCGTACATCACCATCTTGCGGGTGATGCCGTAACGGGTGCGAATCTGCTGTTTGCGTTCTGCAGACAGTTCAATTACCTTAAAGTGCGCATCCGCACCTTCTGAGGTGTTGATGATGCGCTCTGGTGACCAGCCCAAGTGCTCGATAGCTTCTAAGCGTGACGATTCAGAAATCGCCAGCAACAAACCGGCATGTTTGAGCGACTCTAGTTTTCGAAAGTAAAAATCTCGATAAATTGGATTGGACAAATAATTGGCCTGATCCATCAGCGGAATCAAGTCATGAATCGTCACTGCCGTCTTGTGCCCACTGGTAAAACTACCCACAGAAGTAACGGCATCGTCACCATAGCCCTCAAACAGAGTAGGGACATGAATCACATCGGGCTTGAGCTGCTCTAAAAAATGCTCACGCATGCGCTCAGACGTACGCACCCGCCAGGCGTTATCAGGTACAACTTCAGCCGTATGGCCAGAATTGTTAAAAATTCGAATTTGCGCAGGATCAATCAAGCCTGCGAATGTTTCACGCAGATCAAAAATACTTTGTGGAAAAGCGCTGTTTAAAGCCAGCCAAA
>JBEGUP010000276.1:0-3650 GCA_041178825.1 Pseudomonadota bacterium
CAGGCTGCAAGGCAACCTTGAAGCGCTGCTGGTACTGGGCAATGAAGTCCAGCGGGTTGATGCAGCTGGTTTCGACGACGACACCGTCGGTAACGACTTCGGTCTTAGCATCAGCGCCAAAACCGCTAGACCGCAACAAAGTACGAGCAGGCAGGCCGATGAAGCTGTAGCGACCAAAACGCTCACCTCCCACGACGGATTCAAGTAAAAAACTATTGTAGCCAGCGTATTTATTGACTAAAGTGCTATTATTTTTATGATTACTCGTCGTAGTTTGCGTCAGTTTTAAATAGAGCGACAAGGGGGTTTCAAGGTCGGCAAAGGCTTGCAGCATCAAGGGGATGCGGTTAAAGCCTTGAGATTTGCGTTGGGTAAATTCTTGTTCGGTGATCACGATAAAAGCCTTATATGCGTGCCCTAAAAATACGATTGATGCTGTGTGTATCTTTAGTAGCTACTTCTGCGAATCACTCGGGCAAAACCTTGGTGGCAAAAGCGGTTCAAACAATGATGCCAAAAATCTGCCGCTTGTAGCAGTTTAGGCAAGGAAAGATAAGCGTTAAATTGAGGTACGCCAAAGCCAAGCTCCTCGGTCAGTGTGACCGGTGCTTGAACCCAAAGTGAAGACGTTTTCAGCGCTGTGATTGAACATAAAGCAGCGGCATCCAATTTTGCGTAAACTAGCGTAAACCCGATGCAGGGCTATGAGCGTATCCGTGATAATAATCACTCAAAAATAGCACGGTCGTTCGCTTTTTTCATTTATCAATTTTCTATTTATGGAGATCATCATGTTCAAAAAATCATTTTCTAAACTGGTTGGCCTTCTTTTAGTCATGGCATGCGCAACCAGCGTTTATGCAGCCACTGTAGATGTTGCTGGCGTTAAATTTGAAGATGCCATTGACCAGCGTGGTAGCAAATTGGTACTGAATGGCGCTGGCGTGCGTTACAAAGCAGTATTCAAAGTATATTCTGCGGGCTTGTATTTACCCAAGAAGACAAGCTCCGCTGAGGAAGCTTTGTCTATGTCTGGGGCAAAACGCATCAGTATCACCATGCTACGCGACATTGACTCCAATGAATTAGGCAAGTTGTTCACGCGTGGGGTTGAGGACAATGCGGCGAAGACGGAAATGTCGAAACTAATTCCTGGTCTTATTCGTATGAGCCAAATCTTCAGCGACCAAAAAAAGCTAGCGGCGGGCGATAGTTTTACATTTGAATGGGTACCAGGGACTGGTGGACTTTTGACTGTGAAAGGTAGACCGCAAGGGGAGCCATTTAAAGAACAAGAGTTTTTCACTGCTCTTTTGCGCATTTGGTTGGGTCCTGTGCCTGCAGACTTCAAACTTAAAGAGGCTTTGCTGAGCAGATAAATCTTGTTTCATCCTTTGTTTTATTCATTCATACTTGGAAAGTTTTAGGTTTTCATGGAAAAAATTTGGCTCAAAAGTTATCCACCGGGCGTGCCTGCAGAGATTAATCCTGATACGTATGAGTCCTTACCGCATTTGTTAGAGGAAGCGTTTCAAAAGCACGCAAATAGACCGTTCGCGGTTTGTATGGAGCGGTGGATGAGCTATCGAGAGGTCGATATTTTGTCAGCGGCTTTGGCGGCTTGGCTACAAAACCAAGGGCTGGAGCCTGGTGCACGCGTCGCCATCATGCTGCCTAATTTGCCTCAGTTTTCAGTCACAATGGCAGCCATTTTGCGAGCAGGTTACACCTGCGTGAATGTCAATCCGCTTTATACGCCGCGTGAACTAGAGCACCAACTGAATGACTCTGGCGCTGAAACTATTATTATTTTAGAAAATTTTGCATCAACCTTGTTAGAAGTCATGAGCAAGACGCCTATCAAACGAGTTGTTTTAACACGTGTTGGAGATTTATTGGGTGCCATTTTTGGTAAGTGGATAACCTTCGCAGTCCGGCATTTGAAAAAAGCTGTACCTGCTTATACGTTCACGATGGAAAGTGGTCTTCAAGTTACTGCGTTTAACGATGCTATTTCCCATGGCCGGCGCCTGCCTTTGAAGCCACACAGTACGAATTTGCAATCGACCGCTTTTTTACAATACACGGGCGGCACAACAGGTTTGTCAAAAGGTGCTGTTTTGACACATCGTAATATTGTTGCAGCGGTCCTGCAAGGCGAGGCCTGGTTCAGCCCAGCTTTGAACAAGATTGGAGATGTGCGTAATATCAATAGCATCGCAGCCTTGCCGCTGTATCATATTTTTGCACTCAATTTAAGCTTACTCTCCATCCGCATGGGTGCATTCATGACGCTAGTCCCAAATCCGCGCGATTTCGCTGGGTTTGTGAAAACCTTGCAGAAACGTCCATTTCACATGCTGCCAGCGGTCAACACTCTATTCAATGCTTTGCTGCAACAGCCTCAATTCAAGTCGATAGATTTTTCAGCTTTGTATATTTCACAAGCTGGCGGCATGGCTGCCTCTGAAGGCACGGCTAGAAACTGGCTGGAAGTGACAGGTTGCCCAATGATTGAAGGTTGGGGCATGAGTGAGACTGTTGCCATTGGCACAAACAACCCAGTCAACAACAAGGAATTCACAGGAACCATTGGTTTACCTTTGCCCAGCATTTCGATTGCGATCAAGAATGAAGCTGGAGAAAATGTACCACAAGGCGAGTCAGGTGAAATCTGCATCAAAGGGCCGAATGTGATGACGGGCTACTATAACCAGCCAGAAGAGAATAAAAATGCCTTTACCAGCGATGGTTATTTCAAGACGGGCGATGTGGGCATCATGGATGAGCGTGGTTATACGAAAATTGTGGACCGGTTGAAAGACATGATCATTGTGAGCGGTTTTAATGTATTTCCGAACGAACTAGAAAATGCAGTTTCACTGTGCCCAGGCGTGCTTGAGTGTGCCGTGATTGGTGTGCCAGATGAACAAGCTGGTGAAGCTATTAAGCTATTTATTATCAAAAAAGATACGCAATTGACTGAAGAAGATGTAAAAGCATATTGCCGTCAACATCTAACAGGTTACAAAATACCAAAGTACATTGTGTTTAGGGATGATTTGCCTAAAACCAATGTGGGGAAAATCTTGCGGCGTGAATTACGAGCCGGTAAATAGTTTTCAAAGCTATAAACAAATTCAATTAAAAAGAAAAAAGGGGGTTGACGTAAGTCAGCACCCTTTTTTTGAGTTTATTTATACAAATTGAAAATGTACAGAGAAAAAAAACCCCCAGCCAAGCAGCTGAGGGTTTTTCTATTATAGAAGCCTGACGATGTCCTACTTTCACACGGGAATCCGCACTATCATCGGCGCTAAGGCGTTTCACTTTCCTGTTCGGGATGGGAAGGAGTGGTACCACCTTGCTATGGTCATCAGGCATAACTTGTTGCCGTGTTGAGTTCTAATTAAAGAGTCAACACAACGAATTCATAGAGTTAATCAGCTTTTATATATATTTCGATCACGTCTAAACAACTTGAACATAACAAACATTCGAGATTGCTGAACTTTGCTGGCTTTGCATTTCTGCAATTTCAACATTATTTACAACAAATCAAAGTTATAGAGTCAAGCCGCACGAGCAATTAGTATCAGTTAGCTTAACGCATTACTGCGCTTCCACACCTGACCTATCAACGTCCTGGT
>JBEGUP010000277.1:0-3120 GCA_041178825.1 Pseudomonadota bacterium
TAGCCAAGCGGTCAAAGTATCACGGTTCCAAATCACCTTGCTTTTGTTCAAAGCGTCTGAATACCGATAATTTTTAACGCCACCCGCTTTGCGCCCAAAAACACCCAAGTGCATAGGACCCACGCGGTTGTCGTCCACGCTGTGGCAAGCGCTGCATCGGGCTTCGTAAATTTCTTTGCCTTTGATCGCGCTACCCACGGTGGAGGTGCCAGATTGCGCTATCGCAAAACTAGCTGTCATCAGCAGCAAGCTACTGACGACGACACGGTAACTTTGCGAACGCATTAAGCACCGAAAGTCAAAGCGCCAGATGGCAACGGACGGCCTAAAGCGTTGGTCAAAATCGTGAAATGCATGGTTTCGTCAGCCGCCAAACGGCCTGCGATTTTTGCCAAGTCTTTGCTGCCAAATGCAGGAATCACGCCCAAGTAAGCGTTGATAGCACCTAGCTCTAAGCGCGCAGCCAAATCAAGTACATCACCTTGATTTTTCAAGGTGTCGGCTTTCAGTGCTTTGGCATACTCATCAATTTTCTTTTCTGCCACAGGTGTGCCGCCCATTTTTTGAATGGTGGCGATCAAAGCATCGCGATGTGCTTTGTGGTGACTTTGGAAGGAGACGGCAATGTCGAGCACGGGTTTTTGCAGCAAACCGCTCAAAGCGCCCAGTTGATAAGCGTTGATGGCTTCGTGTTCTAAGCCTAAAGCAACGTTCAAGATAGCAGCGTCTTTGGACATATCACCGCCCATGGCTTGCGCGAGCGAGTCTTTGCCAGCTAGCAGTGCCACAGCGCCAGCAGACAACATACCTGCGCTGCCCATGAATGAGCGACGTGACGGCAAGCTTGAAGTGATGATGGGCTGAGTGGTTGAATTCAAGATCAGAGATTTCATAATGGCTTCCTACGTGGTTGATAAGTGAATTTTCAATATCGCTCTTACTAAGTAACGACCTACTGAATACGTGAATCAATGGTGAGTTGGATTCAATTAATTGAAAAAATTAATCGGATTTATTTCCTGTGGTTTTTGAATCCATTGGTTTGGTAGATGCGTATATTTCAGTGACAATGTAGATATGGACGCAATACAAACCAACCAAGCTGATAGTGACCTGATGACACTCCTAGACCGAATGGCCAAGCAAGACGAAGCCGCTTTAAAAGCGCTTTACGACATGACATCCTCCAAACTTTTTGGTTTGGCGCTGCGTGTGGTGAACAAGCGCGAGTGGGCAGAGGATGTGTTGCAAGAAGCTTATATGCACATCTGGCGCGCGGCGGTTGATTACCGCGCCAGCCTTAGCCCGCCTATGGCTTGGATGGGCTTGATTGTACGTAGCCGTGCTTTAGATTTTTTACGCAGACGCGCATCAGAACGCATGCATTTGACGCAAGAGTTAGACGAATATTTGAGTGATACCATAGAAGGCGATGCCCCCAACCCGATGAACGCTGCACTGGCCAGCGAACAAGCCTGGGCCTTGCAGCAATGCATGAACCAGTTGGACAACAAGCAGCGCGAAGTGGTGAGCTTGGCTTATCTGCGTGATTTGAGTCACAGTGACTTGGCCGAGCAACTCAAGTTGCCATTGGGCACGGTGAAGACCTGGATTCGCCGTGGTTTGGAGCAATTACGTGGCTGCATGGCTCGTTTTGCCTGAGATTGGACGGAAAACATCACCATGAATCTCAGCAAACATCCACAAACTTTAGATCGCTTGGCTGCTAACTACGCGCTAGGCACTTTGCGTGGCGGGGCGCGCCGCCGCTTTGAAGCCATCTCTCGCGAAAATGCCACCGTGCGGGCGGCAGCCTTGGTGTGGCAAGGCCGTTTGTCTGGCATGACGGAGTTGCAATCGCCCATCTTGCCGTCTCCAGTTGTTTGGACGCGGATTCAAAACATGGTGCAAGCCGAGCGGGATGCTTTGGCGATGCAACTGGCACGACAATCGGGTCAAGCAAAGAACGATGAATCTACATCTTGGCTAAGAAGCGTTTGGCAAGGGCTCTGGGTATGGCGCGGCGCGGCTGCGGCTGGTGCGTTGGCTACCGTACTGGCTGTGGTGACAGGATTCAGCTTGCGCGATCAACTTGATATTCGCGGTAAACAGGTTGATGAGTTGAGCGCGCAGCTCAAAGTCGCCCCTAAAATTGAATATGTGGCTGTGCTGGTTGATGCGAAATCTGCTGAGACCATGCTGGTGACGTTTGACTCTAAAAGTCAAAACTTGGTGCTGCAGCGTGTGGGCGATTACCAAGAAGCCAACGACAAATCATTGCAGTTGTGGGCGCTGCCTAACAGTGGTGGGCCGCGTTCGCTTGGTGTGCTGGGAGGCGATAAAGTACTGCGTTTGGCAACGGCGGAGGGTGATGTCAAGCAAGTGCCTACCTTGGCCATCAGCTTGGAGCCTAAGGGCGGTGTGCCTAGTGCGGGTGGTCCAACAGGCCCAGTTCTGTTCAAAGGCGCGTTGATTCAGAAGGTGATTTAAAAGCTTTTCGCACTTGCGAAATACTTACGCAATACGCACGAAAGGCTTCTTAAAAATTACTGTCTAGCGGTGCGAATATTCTGCGGAACGGCTTGCGGATAGCTGGTTCTAAACGGGTTGATGTCCAACCCACCACGCCGTGTGTACCGTGCATACACGCTGAGTTTGATGGGTTTGCAGCGCGTCCAAATATCCATAAAAATGCGCTCCACGCATTGCTCATGAAACTCGTTGTGGTTGCGGAAACTCACGATGTATTGCAACAGTCCAGCTTGATCGATTTGCGAGCCTTCATAGCTGATGCGCACGCTGCCCCAATCAGGTTGACCGGTCACCAAGCAATTGCTTTTGAGCAAGTTGCTGGTGAAAACCTCAGACACGGGTGCTTCGTCAAACGCTGCAGTTAGTAACTCGGGTGTAGGTGCCGAGCCTGTTGCGCTTAGCGGACAATCAATGTCTAGCCTGTCTAAATTTAAGCCATCCAGCTCGTGAATCGGTTCGCGGTCAAACATTTCTGGCAAAAAAATTTTGACGCCAACGGATGATTGAGCAGGACTTGCACCTAGAGCCGAGCCCGCTTGTTGCCAAACTGCAGCGTTCAAGTCCGCCCGCATGCAAGCAGCAACAGTT
>JBEGUP010000278.1:0-4270 GCA_041178825.1 Pseudomonadota bacterium
TACCCCTACGTGGAAGAGACAAATAATCCCGTTTATCGACTATTTCTCAAAAGTTAACGCTTAATTGATGAACAAACGTTAATCAACATGCTAAATTGTTTCCGCTTTGTAAAGTTTTATTAATTAAAGGAAACACATGAAAAATGCTTTGAAATTGGGTTTGGTGACAATGGCGGTTGCGGCTTTGACGGCTTGTGGCGGCGGGGGTTCTTCCGATGCGGCGGATACATATGTGGGTAACTGGAAGTCAAAGTGCACTGCATATACTGGAAATGACGGCAATACATATTACCAAACATACATACTGTCTTTTGCTAAAACAACAGCTGCAGAAGTCATTGGCACTTACAGCAACTCCATCGCTTTTTATGATTCAGCTTGCAAGAGCAGCGGCGGTACAAAAAACAATTATGGTGCCATCAAGATCAATATTGGCGCTAAAACAACATTTTTAGGCGCCTCTGTAGATGCCATGGTTTACACCATCGTTTCCTCTGGTGAGGCTAGGCCTGGTTTCATTACTGCTGATGCTTCCAAAATGAATATCGTTGTTAATAACAACGACGGCTCACCTCCAATAGGCTGGGGCTCTGCTTCTCCTTACACCAAGCAATAATCCAATCGCTTGAATCAAAAAGCCCTGCTCGCAGGGCTTTTTTACGTCTGAACAGCTAACTTAGCCGCCCGACTCCAAGCCAAACGCCGCATTCTTATCCTGCCCCAACGCCTCCACCATTTGCGGCAAGGCTAGCGCAAGCGCAGGCTTCAACGTGAACGGCGGGTTGATGATGAACATACCGCTGGCGGGCAGACCGGGGCGGACGGTTTCGCCCTCAGAGTCGGTCGTCAACTTGCTAGATTTGACCGTTAACGTGGCATGCAGCCAGCTTTTGCCCTGCTTGGTGGCCAAGGTTTTGAGGCGTTTTGGCAAATCGTGTGCCTCGGGGCGAGGAATAATGGGGTACCACACGGCGTATGTACCAGTGGCAAAGCGCACCATGGCGTCGGACACCATGGACAAAACCCGCGCGTAATCGTCTTTCATCTCGTAGCTGGGGTCGCACAACACCAGCGCACGACGGGCTGGGGGTGGCAAAAACTTTTTCACGCCTTCAAAGCCGTCTTGCGCCAACACGGCGATTTTGCGGCCAGCGTTGAGCTGGGCAATATTGTCGATCAGCGTGCGTGAATCGGTAGGGTGCAGTTCAAACAACTTCAATTTGTCGTGCTCGCGCAAAAGTTGCTGAATGATGAAAAGGCGAGCCCGGGTAAACGCGGTGGCTTCCGGTTTTGTTGAATTCAGCTACGGCAGCAAGGTAGTTTTGCAACAGCGGGGCAAGGGCTGCAGGCGTTGTATTTTTGCTCGATTTTGCTATATTTTTAATAGCTTCTTGGGCAGTAGGTACAATGGCTACAGCCTCTTTTTTAGTGATATTTTTATCTGTGTTTTTATTTGCAGTTTTAGCTGTATTTTGGCTTTGCAATTGGCTTTGCACCAACTTTTTATAGCCTTCGACAGATTCCCCGCTGGTTTCGGCATAGTCACCGTCTAAGCGGTACAAACCTGCACCAGCATGGGTGTCTACCACCATCAAGGCAGCGTCTTTTTCAAGCAAGTGGTTGAGAATGGCAATCAGCGTGGCGTGCTTGAGCACGTCTGCGTGGTTGCCGGCATGGAAGGCGTGGCGATAACTAAACATGCGCTAATCATAAACGCCACGGCACACACCATGCTCAAACATGTTGAGGCTCTATATCGGCTCTATATCTTTAGTTAGCTTGTAAGTTGCATATTGGCTGCCTATAATCTTTGAATAACATTAATTTTCAAAGGGTTATCCATGGATATCGTCGAACGCGCCAAAGCTATCACACTCAACCCTGCGGCCACTTGGCCCGTCATTGAGGCCGAAAAGCACGATGCCAAATCTCTTTTTGTGCCTTATTTGCTGATTTTGGCGGCGATTCCAGCCATTTGCAGCTTCATTGGCTTGTCAGTGGTGGGCATTGGTGGTTTTGGATTTAACTTCCGTGTTCCATTTGCCAGCGGCTTGGCCATGATGATTACCACCTACATTTTGTCTGTCATCATGACGTTTGGCATGGGCTGGCTGGCAAGTGCTTTAGCGCCTACCTTTGGCGGCAAGAGCGACTTGGTGCAGGGTTTAAAGTTGGCCGTATTTGGCGGCACGCCTATGATGCTGGCGGGTATTTTCAATATTTTGCCCGCTTTGAGCATCGTCGGTCTGCTGGTGGCGTTGTACTCTTTGTACGTCATCTATTTGGGTTTACCTGTGTTGATGAAAAACCCTAAAGAAAAAACAGTTGTTTACATGATTGTGCTCATTCTTGCCAGCATCATTGCAGGCGTGGTACTGAGTATGGTGACCAGCGCGTTCACGCCTTCCATGGGTGGCATGGGTATGGGGGGCATCGGCAAAGCGGGCGGTGGTGACGCGACGATTTCAACGCCTATGGGCGATATCAAGGTCAATTCAAAAGCGGGCGCTGCTGTAAACGCACCCGCTGAGGTCACCATCAACACGCCGCAAGGTAACGCCACCATCACCACCACGCCGGCTACTGCTGGCGGCGCAGATTCAGCTGCCATCACCATCAAAACGCCAGAGGGCGAAGTGAAGTTTGATGCTCAAAAAATGGAAGCTTTTGCCAAGCAGATGGAAGAAATGGCAAAGAAAATGGAACAAGCTAAAAAGTAAGCGATCGCAACAAGCCTAAGCTCGGCTACCAAAAATAGCCGAGCCGACGCGTACCATGGTGCTGCCTGCTTGAATTGCCGGCTCCAAATCGGCACTCATACCGATAGACAACGTATCGAGATCATAATTCAATGCATTTAAGTGTTCAAATATGACACTAGCCGGCATAAATACTGCCTGAACAGCTATATTATTCATAGCAAAATCACCCTGTGTATTGACTGGTATGTCCGGGATAGCCATGATCCCACGCAGCTGTAAGCGCGGTAATTTAGCTATCTCTTGCGCCAAAGTCAGCACCTCATGTGGCGCAACGCCAGACTTGCTTGGGCTGTTGTCAATGTTGACTTGAATACACACCTGCAAGCGTTTAGCACCTTCAGGACGCTGCTCGTTCAAACGCTCGGCAATTTTTAAACGATCTACCGTGTGCACCCAGTCAAAATGCTGCGCCACCAAGCGGGTTTTGTTGCTTTGCACGGGGCCAATGCAATGCCATTGCAAACCGTATTGGGCAGTTTCTGCAGCCAAGGTGGCTATTTTTTCAACCCCCTCGGCAATGTAGTTTTCACCAAAATCGCGTTGCCCAGCAGTTATCGCCAGCTTGATGGCTTCGGTGGACACCGTTTTACTGACCGCTAAAAGCGTCACATCGTCACTATTTCTGTCGGCTTTGTGGCAACTTAGTTGAATCCGCTGGCGTACAGCAGCTATATTTTGCGCAATGTTGGTCATAATTAACCATTAATGTAAATGAAACGGCCATGACCTATGCATGGCTTAGTTTTCGCAAACAATTCAAGCATGGATCAAATATGGACATAACACAACTTTTAGCTTTTAGCGTTAAAAATAAGGCTTCAGACTTGCATTTATCTGCGGGTCTACCACCTATGATTCGCGTCCACGGCGATGTACGACGCATCAATGTCGAGCCGCTGGACCACAAACAAGTTTACGCCATGGTTTATGACATCATGAACGATGGTCAACGCAAACGTTACGAGGAGTTTTTAGAAATAGACTTTTCGTTTGAAATTGAAGGTTTGGCGCGTTTTCGTGTGAACGCGTTTAACCAAAACCGTGGCGCTGGCGCGGTGTTTCGAACCATTCCGTCCACTATTTTGACGCTTGAACAACTGAATGCGCCCAAAATCTTCTCTGAACTCGCCCTAAAACCACGTGGTTTGGTGCTGGTGACTGGGCCTACAGGCTCTGGTAAATCTACAACCTTGGCTGCCATGGTGGATTATCTCAATGAAAGCGAATACGGTCATATTTTGACGGTCGAAGACCCGATTGAATTTGTTCACAACTCCAAAAAATGCTTGGTTAACCAGCGCGAAGTCGGACCGCACACCCAAAGTTTTGCTGCCGCCTTGAAATCCGCCTTGCGAGAAGACCCAGATGCGATTTTGGTGGGTGAGATGCGCGATTTGGAGACGATTCGCCTAGCGATGACGGCGGCAGAGACCGGGCATTTGGTTTTTGGTACCCTGCATACATCAAGCGCAGCCAAAACCATTGACCGTATTATTGACGTTTTCCCT
>JBEGUP010000279.1:0-5869 GCA_041178825.1 Pseudomonadota bacterium
TGTGCTGATGGATGGTTTTGGCTTTACCGGTTTGATGGAGAAGCTGGGAGTTGAGCGCCGTTTGATGACGGCTGGCGAAAACAAAGGCTTCATGGACCCGTTCAGCCCACAAACCGAGAAACATCGTGCCTTCACCCAAGGCATGCTGAACCAAATCCACCAGCAGTTCATCACCGTGGTCAAAAAAGGCCGTGGCGAGCGCTTGAAAGAAACGCCAGAGACGTTTACTGGTCTGTTTTGGAGCGGCCAGCAAGCCATTGAACTGGGCTTGGTTGACAAAATCGGCACCCTAGATTTCGTCGCCCGCGACGTCGTCAAAGCGCCAGATTTGATCGACTACACCAAGCGCGACAACGTGGCTGAAAAGCTCGCTAAGCGCTTTGGCGCTGCGATTGGTGAAGGGGCTGTGAAAGCCTTGAAAACTATGCCTGTAGTGCAGTAAATATGCCTCTAGACAGCGTATTTATTGCCTAATAAGCTATAAAAATAATAGCAATATTTGCAACGATTTTAAAGTGGTTTAGGCTGTGCAGATTCCGTCAATCCTGTCTCCACAGTCGGATAACGCAGCTGCAATTTCAACTCCCGCTTCATCCGCCCGTTATCCATCTGCCGCGATTCGCTCATGAAGCTCAGTAGCATCAAGGGAAGCTGATCTTGCGCGGTGCTGCGGGGCACGCGGGGCGGGCGGGGCAGGCCGTAAAGGTCGGCGGCGAAATCGAAATAATCGCCCATTTTCATGCAGCTGTCGTCATTCACGTTGTAAACCCGCTGCGGTTTGCCGCGCCACAGCGCGGCTAGGCAAGCGCGGGCGAGGTCGTCGGCGTGGATGTGGTTGGTGTAAACGTCGTCTTTGATCGCCAGCACGGGCGTGCCTTTGAGCAAGCGGTCTTTGGGCGTGCCGCCTTCGCGATTGGGGGCATAAATGCCAGGAATTCGCAAAATCGAGGTGCGGATGAAGCTTGAATTGACAGAACTACGACCTAGAAAACGCACAGTTTGTTCTGCACTGACACGGCGCACTGCTCGCGGGGTTCGCGCTGCAGTTGGCAAGGTCTCAAGCGCTTTGCCACCTGCTAAATCGCCATACACACCGCTGGTTGAGCCGTAAATGAAGGCGCTTGGGGCGGTTCGTTGCCGCAAAGCGCGCGTCAAAGCCAGCGTGCGCGGGTCGCGCCAACCCTCAGACGGCGGCGGGGCTAAGTGCAACACGTGGGTGGCTAAACCCGCTAAACGTTGAAAACTTGCCTTATCGTCCAAATTACCCACCAAAGGGACAATGCCTTGGGCACGAAATGCAGGAATCCGATTTGCAGAAGAAGTGAGCGCTAACACACGTAAGGGTTGCGCTTGGACAGATTTGTAGGCACTAATGTTAGTGTTCAGAATGCTGACAACGCGTTGCCCCACATCCCCGCAACCCACAATCAACAGCCTGGGTTTGCGAAACCGCGCAGGCAAGGCACCTAAACTCGCGCTCCAAAACGTCATGGCAGGTCTTCTGGGCAGTCGGCCTGAATGGTGTGAGGGGTTTGAAATTACGGGCAAAATAGGCGCTCTTTAGAAAAATAGTTATGTCGACCCTCATAGGATACCTAAATGTCGTTCCAAGTTTCTGTCAATGTCACAGTTCAGCCCAGCAATCGCAGTTTTACCGCCACAACAGATGAACCCATTTTGACCGCTGGCATACGCCAAGGCGTCGCTTTGCCCTATGGTTGCAAAGACGGTGCGTGTGGCTCGTGCAAATGCAAGATGTTGGAAGGCAAGGTGGTTCATGGTGCGCACCAGCCTAAGGCTTTGAGTGCTGAAGAGGAATCACATCGGCAGATGCTTTCCCCATCAAACGCATGCCGTCACGCGTGATTTCGCTTGAGAAAAAATCGCACGATGTAATAACGCTCAAACTTCAGCTACCCGCTAGCGATACGCTGCAATACAAAGCCGGCCAATACATTGAGTTCATTTTGCGCGACGGTGCACGCCGCAGTTATTCCATGGCATCAGCGCCGCACATCGCTGCGGAGAGCAAAACCTTGGAACTGCACATTCGCCACATGCCGGGCGGCAAGTTCACAGACCATGTGTTTGGCGAGATGAAGGAAAAAGAAATCCAGCGCATCGAAGGGCCTTTTGGTGGTTTTTACTTGCGTGAAGACTCGCAAAAACCGATGGTTTTGTTGGCTTCAGGCACAGGCTTCGCACCTATCAAAGCCATCATCGAGCAAATGCAGCAAAACGGTATCACGCGACCTGCAACGCTGTATTGGGGTGGCCGCCGACCGGCAGATTTGTACATGAACGATTGGGTGCTGGCACAAGTGGCTGCTATGCCAAATTTGCGCTATGTGCCTGTGGTGTCCAACGCCTTGCCTGAAGACGCCTGGACAGGGCGCACTGGCTTTGTGCACCAAGCCGTGGTGGCGGATTTTGCGGATTTGAGCGTACACCAAGTCTACGCCTGCGGTGCACCCATCGTGGTGGATTCAGCTAGGTCAGATTTCGTGAACATCTGCAAACTGTCAGAGGATGAGTTTTACGCTGATTCGTTCATCACCGAGGCGGATAAAGCCAAGGCTTAAGTTTTCGATATCACGTCTTTCACCGCACCCAACTGTCGCCGCGACACCATCAACACCTCGTCGATACCGACGATACGCACCGCCCAGCACTCACCTTCGTCTGGGTCCAGGTGCTTTTCTAGCGCCCGCATGGCATTGGTTGCGACCAAGGCATTGCGGTGAACGCGTAAAAACTGGTTGGGAAAGCGCGCTTCTAAATCGTTCAGACTGCCTTCCAAAATATGCGTTTTCAAAGCTGTGCGAACGCTGATGTATTTCAGTTCTGCCTTCAAATAAAGCACTTCGCTAAGTGGTATGCGCTCCGTGGTGCCGCGCTCTTGAATGATTAAAGTATTATTCGTTTTTTCAATATCATTTTTAGGCTCTAGCCAGCGTGTTAATTGCCTGAAACGCTCTATTTTTTGTAGCGAATTTTGCAGTCTTTCTAAGCGCACTGGCTTGGTTAGATAGTCAGTCGCGGTCAATTCAAAGGCTTCAACGGCATGCTCAGCATGGGCTGTGATGAAGACGATAGCGGGTGGATTCGTTTGAAAATAAGGTAGGTTTTTTAAGCTGCGAGCCAGCGCCAAACCGTCACTACCGGGCATGCGAATGTCTAGCAAAATGGCGTCAAATTGCACTTGTTCAAGCAAAGCCAGCGCGTCGGCGGTATTGCCAGCTTCGCCGCCAACAATGGCTGTCGGTTGTGTGCAATCTTGCAGAAGTGTTCGCAGTCGCTTGCGAGCCAATGTTTCGTCGTCGACGATCAACACGTTGATGGCTGGGCTTGCTGTGTTCACGCCGGAAACTCCATGCGCACAACATACAAGCCGTTTTTCTCACCTGCGAAAAACGAGCTTTCCAAATCATGTAGCAAACGAAGCCTGTCACGCACGTTGTTCAGCGCTATGCCATTGCCAGCAGTAGACAATGTGCTTGATTGAGGTGTTAAGGTGTTGGTGATTTGCAAGACCACCTTGCTGTTTTCACGTTGGGTAGAAATGACAATGTGAGCACCATTTAGGCTTGGTTCTACCCCATGGTGCACGGCGTTTTCAACAAGGGGTTGTAGCAGCAAAGGCGGTAATCTGGCCTGATTGGCTGTGGGGTCGAGTCGCCATTGCACCTGCAGGCGCTCGCCAAAGCGTACTTGCTCAATCGACAAGTAGTTTTTTGCCAATTCAATTTCTTGTGCCAGAGTCACTGATTCGCCATGTTCCGCCAGAGCTGCTCTGAACAAGTCACTCAAATCTTCAAGCAAACCCTCAGCTTTTGCAGGCTCTTGGCGTACGAGTGCGATAGCACTGTTCAAGGTGTTGAACAAAAAATGCGGGCGAATTCGCGATTGCAATTCGGCTAATTTGGCTGCCGTGGCAGCGGGCGTTCGCCCTTTTGCACGCCATTCCAGCGCTGCTACCAGCGCCGCAGCTATCAAGGCCCCGGTGCAAGCACTAGCTAGCCAAGGTGGCCTAGTCACAGCGGCAGCCAAAACCAGCATGCCACAGGCATACACACCAGCAATAAAGCCCAAACCAACACCCGCAGCATATTGGTTGGCTCTATGGAGCAATTGAAGCCGGTGTTTCAAGCTACAAGCGATGATGAGCCATAGCAAGGTTCCTGGCAAAGCACCGCCTGTGACTAATGCCAATTTGGTAGCCCAATCTACCACGTCCTCTGCGTAAAACATCACGGCAACAGCCAAAACGGTTTGAACTAATAAAACCGTGCGCAGCACCACGCCGACTTGGCAGGCGTCAAATATTAAAACTGAACTCGAATCTGCGCGTGCAGGCTGTGTTAGCTTGGGCTGCATCTGGAAAAGCAAGACAAAGTAAGTACAAATTAAGCGATATAAGCCCGATAATAGAGGAAATTCATCTTTTCTTCGCTATTTTTAAGTCATTTATCCATGTCCACCAACCAACTCGACAAAAAATCCCAAGCTTGGTCTGCATTATTTTCCGAACCCATGAGCGATTTGGTCAAACGCTACACCTCCAGCGTGTTTTTTGACAAACGCCTGTGGCAGGCGGACATTGCCGGCTCGTTGGCGCACGCTGAAATGCTGGCGGCGCAAAAGATTATTTCTGAGGTTGACCATGTATCTATTCAAAAAGGGCTGGGTCAAATCAGCGCAGAAATCGAATCTGGCGCTTTCGAGTGGAAGCTGGACTTAGAAGACGTAGCGCCTACACACTGGCCGCAGCCGTAATGACCAGGTCGCCACCGACGTGCGCTTGTGGCTGCGTGGCGAGATTGATTTGATTGGCGACTTGCTCACCGAGCTGCAAAAAGCGCTGTTAACGATTGCCGAGAAGAACGTCGATGTCATCCTGCCCGGCTTTACTCACTTGCAGGTCGCCCAACCTGTCAGCTTTGGTCACCACATGCTGGCCTATGTAGAAATGTTCAGCCGTGATGCCGAGCGCCTGCATGACGTGCGCCGCCGCGTCAACCGCCTGCCGTTGGGTGCAGCCGCATTGGCCGGCACGAGCTATCCGCTAGACCGTGAACGCGTCGCGAAAACACTAGGCATGGTCGATGACAAAGGTATTCCGCAAGTCTGCCAAAACTCGCTGGACGCCGTGAGCGACCGCGACTTTGCGATTGAATTCACCGCTGCCGCTAGTTTGGCCATGGTGCACATCAGCCGCCTGAGTGAAGAGTTGATCTTGTGGATGAGCCAGAGCTTTGGTTTTATCCAGATCGGTGATGCCTACACCACAGGCTCATCCATCATGCCGCAAAAGAAAAACCCCGACGTGCCCGAGCTGGCGCGCGGCAAAACCGGTCGTGTCGTCGGTCATTTGATGGGCTTAATCACTTTGATGAAAGGCCAACCGCTGGCTTACAACAAAGACAACCAAGAAGACAAAGAACCGCTGTTTGACACTGTGGACACCCTGAAAGACACGCTGCGTATTTTTGCTGACATGATGGGCTCCATCACCGTCAAACCTGAAGCCATGGAACGTGCTGCACTCAAAGGCTACGCCACAGCGACAGATTTGGCTGATTACATGGTCAAAAAAGGCTTGCCTTTCCGCGATGCGCATGAAGCTGTTGCCCATGCAGTGAAAACGGCGATTGAAAAACAAGTCGATTTGTCTGAACTTCCATTGGAGGTTTTGCAGCAATTCAACCCGAAAATCGAGAATGACGTGTACGAGGTGCTCTCCTTGCGCGGCTCGCTCAATGCCCGCAATACCTTGGGTGGCACAGCGCCGGCACAGGTGCGGCTGCAGATTGCGCGGCACGTGAAGCGTTTGGCCTAGTTTGCCATGATTATTTACTACTGGGTTGAT
>JBEGUP010000280.1:0-3073 GCA_041178825.1 Pseudomonadota bacterium
AAATATAATGGCTAAAGTTCAAGCAAAAATGCAAGGTAAAGCAGACGGTCCTGAAGACGGTATGCGCGAAAAAATGATCGCGATCAACCGCGTAACCAAAGTGGTTAAGGGTGGTCGGATCTTGGGTTTCGCAGCTTTGACAGTTGTGGGTGATGGTGATGGTCGCGTTGGTATGGGTAAAGGCAAATCAAAAGAAGTGCCTGCAGCTGTGCAAAAAGCGATGGAAGAATCACGTCGCCAATTGGTTAAAGTTTCGTTGAAAAACGGCACAATTCACCACAAAGTCATGGGTCACCACGGCGCTGCAAGCGTGATGGTTGCTCCTGCGCCTAAAGGTACTGGCATTATTGCTGGTGGCCCAATGCGTGCAGTATTTGAAGTAGTGGGTATCACTGACATCGTGGCAAAAAGCCATGGTTCTAGCAACCCATACAACATGGTGCGCGCCACTTTGGACGCCCTGAAAAAAGTAACAACTCCTTCTGATGTTGCTGCCAAGCGTGGCAAAAGCATTGAAGACATTTTTGCTTAAATTGAGAGTAATAACATGACGACGCAACAAACAGTCAAACTCCAATTGGTACGTAGCCCTATTGGATGCAAAGAAACTCACCGCGCCACAGTGCGTGGCTTGGGTTTGCGCAAAGTTAACAGCACCAGCGAGCTGGTGGATTCTCCCGCAGTTCGCGGCATGATTAACAAGATCAGTTACCTGATCAAAGTACTATAAGAGGCCAGTGATGGAATTAAATAACATCAAGCCTGCTGATGGCGCAAAACATTACAAACGTCGCGTAGGTCGCGGTATTGGATCTGGCATCGGTAAAACCGCTGGCCGTGGTCACAAAGGTCAAAAGTCTCGCACTGGCGGCTACCACAAAGTCGGTTTTGAAGGCGGTCAAATGCCTATGCAACGCCGTTTGCCTAAGCGTGGCTTTAAATCTCATTTGCTGAAATTCAACGCTGAAGTCACTTTGTCTGCACTCGAATTGCTCGGTGCGCCAGAAGTTGACATCTTGTCATTGAAGCAAGCTGGTTTGATTGGTGAATTGGCTAAAGTTGTCAAAGTCATCAAGTCTGGTGCTATCACACGTGCTGTTAAGCTCAATGGCATTGGCGCAACTGTTGGTGCAAAAGCAGCTATCGAAGCCGCCGGTGGCAGCATTGCTTAATCGCATTGCAATAAACATCAAGACATTTAAGGCATAAGCGTGGCAACTGGTTCCAATCAATTAGCAAAAAACGGTAAGTTCGGCGATTTACGTCGCCGGCTTATGTTTTTGTTGCTAGCCTTGGTGGTCTATCGCATCGGTGCTCACATACCTGTCCCGGGTATTGATCCAGCACAATTGCAGCAGTTCTTCAAAGGGCAAGAAGGCGGCATATTGAATTTGATCAATATGTTCTCTGGCGGAGCTTTGTCGCGTTTTACTATTTTTGCGCTTGGTATCATGCCGTACATTTCGGCATCGATCATCATGCAATTGTTGGCGTATGTCGTTCCAGCATTTGAGCAAATGAAAAAAGAAGGTGAATCGGGTCGCCGTAAGATTACGCAATATACCCGTTATGGCACTTTGGGTTTGGCTTTATTCCAGACCATCAGTATTGCCTTGGCTTTAGAAAGCTCTCCTGGTATGGTTATTGAACCAGGCTTCGGATTCAGAGTTACAGCAGTCATTACTTTAACGGCTGGTACCATGTTTTTGATGTGGCTGGGTGAGCAAATTACCGAGCGTGGTTTAGGTAATGGCATTTCAATCTTGATTTTTGCTGGTATTGCAGCTGGTCTGCCAAGTGCAGTAGGTGGTTTACTTGAATTAGTTCGCACTGGTGCGATGAATATTTTAGTTGCTATTGTTATAGTTGCATTGGTTGTTGCAGTTACTTATCTTGTGGTATTCGTTGAACGCGGCCAACGCAAAATTTTGGTCAACTACGCAAGGCGTCAGGTTGGTAATAAAGTATATGGTGGGCAATCTTCTCACTTGCCGTTAAAGTTGAACATGGCTGGTGTTATTCCTCCAATTTTTGCTTCATCAATTATTCTTCTTCCCGCTACCCTGGTAAGCTGGCTAAGCACAGGTGATTCAATGCGTTGGCTTAAAGACATTGCTGGTATGCTTACCCCTGGTCAGCCCATCTATGTTATGTTCTATGCTGCAGCAATCGTATTTTTTTGCTTTTTCTATACCGCTTTGGTATTTAATAGTCGTGAAACGGCAGACAACTTGAAAAAGAGCGGTGCATTTGTGCCCGGTATTCGTCCTGGTGATCAAACTGCAAAATACATAGATAAAATCCTTTTGCGCTTGACATTTGTGGGTGCAATTTACATCACACTAGTCTGTTTGTTGCCAGAGATCCTAATTCTGAAATATAATGTGCCCTTCTACTTTGGCGGTACATCACTCTTGATTATTGTGATTGTGACTATGGATTTCATGGCACAAGTTCAAAACTATATGATGTCTCAGCAGTACGATTCGCTCCTCAAAAAGGCAAATTTCAAGTCATCTTTAGGTGCTTGAGTAAATTATGTCTAAAGATGATGTTATCCAAATGGCGGGCGAGGTTGTTGAAAACTTACCCAACGCAACTTTCCGGGTTAAATTGGAAAATGGGCATATCGTACTAGGTCATATTTCTGGAAAAATGCGGATGCACTATATTCGTATTTTGCCTGGTGACAAAGTAACAGTTGAGTTAACTCCCTACGATTTAACGCGGGCGAGAATTGTGTTTCGTGCTAAATAAATTAGATTATTTAGTTTTATTTAGCACTTTGGTTTTTTATAGATATTTGGGAGAATGAAATGAAAGTTTCGGCTTCGGTCAAGAAAATTTGCCGCAACTGCAAAATCATCCGTCGTAAGGGTGTAGTGCGTGTTATCTGTACAGATCCGCGTCACAAGCAGCGCCAAGGTTAATTTAGAAAGTTTTAGAGGACGCATATGGCACGTATAGCAGGTATTAATATTCCTCAGCATCAACATGCTGAAATCGGATTGACCGCAATTTTCGGTATTGGTCGTACACGCGCTCGCAAAATTTGCGAAGCATGTGATATTGC
>JBEGUP010000281.1:0-3072 GCA_041178825.1 Pseudomonadota bacterium
GCCGCCGCGCGAACGGTTGATGAAGTCCTGCTCGGCCGCATCGGCTGCCGCAGCGCTGTGAAAGCGAGCGGTGATTTCTTTGGCTAGAGCCACTTTGGCATCTTTGGGGTTGCGGCCAGCGGCGATTTCGACTTTTAAAGCTTCGATTTCGGCGATGCTTTTGAAGCTCAAAAGCGTGTACCAGCGCCACATCAGCACGTCAGAAATGCTCAGCACCTTGGCGAACATGGTGTTGGCGTCTTCGGATATACCGATGTAGTTGTTCTTGCTTTTCGACATTTTTTCAATGCCGTCCAGGCCTTCCAAGAGCGGCATGGTCAAAATGCATTGCGGCTCTTGGCCGTATTCTTGTTGCAAATGGCGACCGACCAGCAGGTTGAATTTTTGGTCTGTACCGCCTAATTCCAAGTCGCTTTTGAGAGCCACCGAGTCATAACCTTGCACTAACGGGTACAAAAACTCATGCACGCTGATGGATTGGCCGGCTTTGAAGCGGTCATTGAAGTCGTTGCGCTCCATCATCCGCGCCACGGTGTATTTGGCGGACAGCTCAATCATGCCGCGCGCGCCCAACGGGTCGCACCATTCGCTGTTGTAGCGAATTTCGGTTTTTGCGGGGTCTAAAACCAAGGACGCTTGCTTGTAATAGGTCTCGGCGTTGGCTTTGATTTGCTCTTTGGTCAGTGGCGGGCGGGTGCTGTTGCGACCTGAGGGGTCACCAATCAAGCTGGTGAAATCGCCAATCAAAAAGATGACGGTGTGCCCCAAATCTTGTAGTTGGCGCATTTTGTTCAGCACCACGGTGTGGCCGATGTGGATGTCGGGCGCGGTGGGGTCAAGGCCTAATTTGATACGCAGCGGGGTTTTTGTCGCCTCGGATTTGACCAGTTTTTTGATCCAATCGGCTTGTGGCAGCAGCTCATCACAGCCGCGCAAGCTGATGCTCAAGGCTTCTTTGACGGTGTCTGAGACCTTGTCAGATAAAGCATTTGTATCAATTTGTGGGCTATGTGGTTGATTCATATATGTATTTTGTAAAAAAAGCGTAGAGGCGCTATACTGTAGGATGCTGCCTACTGGCACCCCCATTTTATAGTCACACACCAGGCACGACTGCATTGGTGGATTTTTTAGGCGTTATCTGATTTGACACATTCTCAACGTACAGCACAAACTGCACTGCAAACAGTTGTTCAGCAAGCTGTGCAAAGCATTCACCGCCACCCCAAGCGCCTAGCGGCAGCCATTGCAACATTGTTGTTGACCATGGGCGGCGGCGCGTTTGCGATTGCGTCTATCGAGTCCAGCAGCAACGATGTTGTGGTGCGTGAGATTCTTGAAAACTTGACCCTGCCGCAAGCTCAGCAGCCATTGCCAGCCTTGCCGGTTGCGCCCTTAACGCTGTTTCGCACCACCACCACCCGGTCTAACGACACGGCAGACACGCTGTTGAGGCGTTTGGGTCTGTTCGACAGCGCAGCTGCCGCTTATTTGCGCAGCAACAAAGACTTGCACCAATCATTGTTGGGGCGCACGGGACGTTTGGTGTCAGTTGAAGCCAGTGAGGCTCATGGTTTGCAAAAATTAACGGCACGTTGGTTGACTAAAGCGACAGACGGCCAAGAAGTTGACGACACTTTTCAACGCTTGACCATCGTGCACACTGGCGTCGGTTTTGAATCTCGTTTGGAAACTTTGCCACTGGTTTCTGTGCAAGCTTTGGGCAGTGCCACCATCAGTTCATCGCTTTTTGCTGCGACGGATGAAGCGAGTATTCCTGACGCAGTGGCGGTACAGTTGGCTGAAATCTTCTCAGGCCAAATTGATTTCAGGCGTTCGCTGCGCAAGGGTGACCGACTATCAGTGGTTTATGAAGACTTGCAAGCAGATGGCGAAAGCATGCGCAGCGGTAAAGTGCTGAGTGCAGAATTCGTCAACAACGGCAAATCAAATCAAGCCATCTTGTTTCAAGAAGCTGGCGCGAGCAGAGGCAGCTATTACAGCTTTGATGGCAACAGTTTACGCAAAGCATTTTTAGCGTCTCCGCTGGAATTTACCCGCATGTCCAGCGGCTATGGCATTCGTGTACACCCTATTACCAAAGACAAAAGAGCACACAAAGGCATAGATTACGCCGCACCAACGGGCACACCTATTCGCACTGTTGGTGATGGCGTGGTTGAGTTTGCTGGCACGCAGCGTGGCTACGGTAATGTGATTGAAATCAAGCACCGCGCCGATATGACTACCGTGTTTGCACACTTAAGCCGCATTGATGTTAAAAAAGGCCAAAAAGTGACGCAAGGTGACAAAATTGGTGCCGTGGGTTCGACTGGTTTTAGCACAGGGCCGCATTTGCACTTTGAATTTCGTGTGGATGGTGAGCACAGAGACCCGCTAACGCTGGTTGCTGAGGGCGGTGGCGCACAGCCTTTGTCTGCAGCAGCCAAGGCGAGTTTTGATAAAACTTCGCTTTTTATGCGCGCTCAATTGACGCAAGCGGCAACCGTGAGGCTCGCCAGCGCTGAATAAGCCAACCATGCCAGATCGTTACATCGGTTTGATGTCTGGCACATCATTGGATGGTGTGGATGGGGTTGTTTATGATTTCGGCAGCGCATCTACTGAAATCAAGCCAAAAGTTACTGCATTTTCTAGTGCACCGTTCTCTGCGGAGCTGCGTGGTGAGCTTTTGGCACTCAATTCAGCGGGCAGTAACGAGTTACACCGCGCCGCGCTTGCCGCCAACGCGTTAACGCGTGTTTATGTGCAAGTTGTAGACCAACTCCTAGCGCAATCTAATCTGAAACCTGCTGATATTTGCGCTGTAGGTGCGCATGGACAAACCGTGCGCCATAGACCGGGCGAGTTTGACGGCACGGGTTACACCTTGCAGTTGAATAATCCAGCTTTGTTGGCAGAGTTGACGGGCATTGATGTGGTCGCTGATTTCAGGAGCCGTGATGTCGCAGCAGGTGGTCAAGGTGCGCCCTTGGTGCCAGCATTCCATCAAGATGTGTTCGCAAACCAAGGTGAAGCTGTGGTGGTGTTGAACATTGGCGGTATTTCAAA
>JBEGUP010000282.1:0-3069 GCA_041178825.1 Pseudomonadota bacterium
GCCACAACCGCCCGCTCTGCACGGCGCGCCACTGTGCGGCAGATGTGCGCTTGCGAGGCGGCTCGGTTGCCCGCTGGCAAAATGAATTCGGCTAGCTTGGGCAAGGTCGCGTTGTAGGTTTCCAGCGCATCATCTAGCTCCAAAAGTGCCTCTTTTTTAAGCAACTCGAAGCCCGGAATCGATAATTCGCCCCCTAAATTGAAGAGCTGGTGCTGAATTTCGACCAGCAAATGGCGCACACCCTCTGGCATGGTTTCGCAGAGTAAAACGCCAATGTGTGAGTTCAACTCGTCCACATCACCCATGGCGTGTACCCGAAAATGGTGCTTAGAGACGCGGGTGTTGTCCCCCAAACCCGTGGTGCCAGCGTCGCCTGTGCGGGTGGCGATTTGTGAGAGTCTATTGCCCATAGCTTATGAATCCTGTTAAAAACAAAATCCGTTCGGGCTGAGCTTGTCGAAGCCTTCACACGAACCCTTCGACAAGCTCAGGGCGAACGGAGAATGCTTAGATTATGCCGCTCAGAAAGCGATTTAAACCGGAAGCGTCACCACAAAACAAGCACCCTCCCCTGACGCGGCCGCCTCACACCGCACACTGCCGCCGTGGCGCTGGGCGATGGATTTGACCAAGGCCAAGCCCAAACCGACACCACCATCGCGCTCGCTCGCGCCTGGGGCGCGGTAAAACGGCTCGAAAATGCGCTCGCGCAGCTCGGCTGGCACACCTAGGCCGTGGTCTGTCACGCGTAACACGGCAGTTTTGCCATCTCCAACGCCTTCAAGGGCCAAAGTCAGCATGACAGGTTCAGCACTCGCCGTGGCTGCGTCTTTAGTCGCATAGCGGTTCGCGTTTTCCAGTAAATTGCGCATCAGGCGGCGCAACAGTTTGGGCACACCCTGCACGGCAATGGCAGATTCTGACAACACTTGAAGCTCCGCGCCCGACTTAGCACACTCTTCCGCAGCCAAGCCGGTCAGATCAACACTTTCAAAGGCGCCCACATCGGCCTGCGCCGAATCAAGGCGGCTGGCGAGCAAGATTTCAGCGATCAGCTGGTCTAACTCGTTGATATTGCGGCTGATTTCGTCTTTGTGCTTATTAAAAATGAGCTGTGCAGCTGAATTTCCCGACGAGCCGCCTCTAGGGAAATTAGCCCCCTCGGGGGGCAGGGCGGACACGTCAGTGCCAACCGTGGGGGTCATCAGTTCCAACCCCATTTTGATGCGAGTTAAAGGGGAACGTAACTCGTGTGACGCATTCGCCAGCAGCGATTTGTGCGAGCCAACCAAGGCTTCAATTCGGCTGGCGGCGGTGTTAAAGCGTTCAGCCAAAAACGCCACTTCGTCGTGACCGCTGACTTTGACGCGGGTGGACAAATCGCCCTGTCCCCATTGCTCCACGCCGCTCTGCAGGGTGTTCAGGCGCTTGGTCAAACGGCGAATCAGCGGGTACGTGCCCAGCGCCACGGCAAGGCCAACCAGCATCAGCATCCAAACAAAGCCAAAGGGTGGCTTGAACCAGCTTTTGTCCGCAGGGCTGCCGGGCGGCCCGCCTGGGCCAAAGGGGTGATCTGGGCGATCTGACCGCTCTTTGTCGCGCTCTCTGTCTCTGCCCCGCTCTTTGTCTCGGTTCATGCGACCCAAGCGCCCCATTCGTTCACGGAGTTCTTCTGGGGAAATCTGCTCCAATTCGCCCGTTTGTGGATTCATTCGGCGCGGGCGCGGCATTTGCAGATTCACCACGTCGCCAGAAGTCAGCGGTTGGGTCAACTTCAGCGAAAACTCCGTTCCCATACCTGGCACACGCGGCGCTGCGGTCGCTGTGCCAATCACTTCGCCAGCGGCGTTGCGCACCACCACCTCACGCACCACGGGCGACGAGCTATAGTCCGCCAGCTTGCGCTCTGCGCTCTCGCGCCACGCCCAGCCGACCAAGAAAATCAATACAGCCACCGACAGCACCACCGCCAGCCAAATGCGGACGTACAGGCGGTTGAAAAAGGGTGTCGCTGCGTTGTTCATCAGTCTTGCTGCTTGGCGAAGACGTAGCCCACACCCCGCACCGTCAAAATCCGCTTCGGATCTTTGGCATCCACCTCAATCGCCGCGCGAATTCGCCCCATGTGCACGTCGATGGAGCGGTCAAACGCCTCCAGCTCCCGCCCACGCACCGCTTCCATGATTTGATCCCGCGTCAGCACCCGACCCGCCCGCTCAGCCACGGCCAGGAGTAAATCAAACTGGTACGAGGTTAAATCCACCTCTTTGCCAGCTAAGCTGACAATACGGGCATCGCGGTCTATGTCTAAGCTGCCAAAGCGCAAGACCGGCTGTGCGTCGTCATGCTCTACCGAGATTGCCACTTCTGCACTGCGGCGCAAAATCGCCCGAATCCGCGCCAAAAGCTCACGCGGCTCAAAAGGCTTAGCCAAATAGTCGTCTGCACCAACCTCCAAACCAATCACGCGATCCATCGGGTCGCCCTTGGCCGTCAACATCAAAATCGGGGTTCTAGCCAAACTGCCACCCAGGGCGCGAATGCGACGGCAAATTTCCAAGCCGTCCATGTCTGGCAACATCAAATCCAGCACGACCAAGGCTGGCGGTGACTGCTGCAAAGCCGCCAAACCACTCGTCCCATCGGGCGCATGCGCCACCTCAAAACCGCCTTGGCGCAGGTACTCGCTGACCATGCTGGCCAAGCGGGCGTCGTCTTCAATCATCAAAAGCTGTTGTGACATGGTGTTTATCGTTTTTTATGGGCGTTTTTAGACAAAGTTATTTTGCTACGGAATACTAAGATTTAGCTTTAACGTTGCATCATGCGCTTAGAGCTAGTTTCATGCGATGTCGCGGCGGTAAAGTTATGTAAATATATGCGCAGAAATTGCATGATTAGGGCAATGAATGCTATAATTTTTATAGCTGTTTAGGCAATTAATACGCTGGTTACAGCCATATTTTACCAAAAAAACGGGCTGATCAGTGCGTCTTTTGCTTTGCTAATATTTGTCCAATCTTGTTAAAAGGTTTCTCTACATACCGATGTAAGAGGTAGCAAACGATA
>JBEGUP010000283.1:0-3235 GCA_041178825.1 Pseudomonadota bacterium
TTGTATTCGATCCTCCAGAATCTAAGCCTGCTTTAGAAAAATCCTTAGTCGGCAAAACCATTGCCGTTGCCAAAGACGCTGCGTTTTGCTTTATTTACGCCGCCAATATCGACTGTTTGCGGCAGTTAGGCGCTGAAGTCGTCTATTTCTCGCCCTTGAAAGACGTTGAATTGCCCGTTTGCGACGCGCTGTGGTTGCCCGGTGGTTACCCCGAGCTGCATACGCAAACCTTGGCGCACAACACAACCATGGCGGCTAGCATTCGTCAGCATGTCCAAAACAGCAAACCCGTCTGGGCAGAATGTGGCGGCATGATGGCGTTGTTTGACAGCATTGAAACGGTCGATGGCGTGGTTCATAGCGCTGGGTCCACAGCAATTAGATGCGTTTGAAGCTTCATTAGAATCCCTAGAACCTTTAAGAGGCCACACTTTCCATTATTCAACTTGCACCACGGATTTAGTACCGACAGTTCGCACGCAAGCTGCGCCTAGCAAAACCTTGCGATCTGCAAACGGTAAAGGCGAAGCCTTGTACCAACTAGGCGCTATCCGAGCGAGCTACTTTCATGCATGGTTTGCTTCTAGCCCAGCGGCTGCAGCACGCTTGTTTTTGAAGGATTCGGTATGACGTTTTCAATCAATTCGTCCGTGCTTGGCCCACAACGCATCGTTTGCCTGACCGAGGAAACGACCGAATGGTTGTACCTGCTTGGCGAAGAACGCCGTATTGTGGGAATTTCAGGTTACACCGTTAGGCCACGTCGAGCAAGAGAAGAAAAACCCAAAGTCAGCGCCTTTTTGAATGCCAAAATCGACAAAATCTTAGAGCTCAAGCCAGATTGCGTTTTTGGGTTTTCTGATCTGCAGGCTGACATTGCGGCTGCTTTGATTCGTCACGGTGTGCAGGTAACGGTATTTAACCAGCGCAGCGTGGCTGAGATATTTTCAATGATGTACCAAGTGGCAGCGATGGTAGGCAAGGCTGAGCTAGGTTTGCAGTTGATGGCTGAAATGCAGTCAAAATTGCTACAAATAAAAGAGCAGTCTAGGCAGTTAATTCGTCGGCCAGTGGTATTTTTTGAGGAATGGGATACACCCAATATGAGCTGTATTGCCTGGGTGTCAGAACTCATAGGCATTGCCGGTGGCGACGACTGCTTTCCTGAGCTGGCAGCCATGCCGCTGGGCAAAGGTCGCATCATTGCCGACCCGTTGGAAATTGTGCGCCGTCAGCCCGATATTATTTTTGGTTCTTGGTGTGGCAAGAAATTCAGACCCGAGCATGTCGCAGCTAGAGAGGGCTGGCAAAACGTGCCAGCAGTCGTTAACAACCAACTCTTTGAGATCAAATCCCCAGACATTTTGCAGCCAGGCCCTGCGGCTTTGACTGATGGTGTCGCAAAAATTCATGAAATAATCATGTCTTGGGGTGAATTTGAGAAAACTCAAAAATGAGGGGATACGACATGAAAAGACGCGCCATTATGCTTCTGGTCTTGCTGGCATTGATGATTTTGGCCTATAGCGTTGGGTTAATTCCTAACTTTACGTGATTTCTACTGAGTGATAGGCATGACGTGATTACCCAACTACCCAAAACCGAATTGATCCTTGGCGGTCAAAAAAGCGGTAAATCACGTCGTGCAGAGTTTTTAGCTAAGGATTGGCTGCTGCAATCACCCCTGCACCAAGCCGTTTTAATCGCCACCGCCCAGCCGTGGGACGAAGAAATGCAGCAACGTATTGCGCGGCACAAGGAAGACCGCGCAGAGCGTGTGCCGGGTCTCACCGCTGTAGAGGAGCCTTTGCATTTGGCGCAAACCATACAGCGCTTGAGTCAGCCCAACACCTTGCTAGTAGTTGATTGTTTGACACTATGGCTCACCAATCTGCTGATGCCTGCGGATGTTGGTAATTCCGAAAAATCACCCTCTAATATGCCTTTAGCCGCTGAATTTTTTGACTATTCAGCTTTTCTATCTGTGGCAATTTCTAAGTCTACAGGCCCAGTTGTCATCGTTAGCAATGAGATCGGTTTAGGCGTCATTCCCATGGGGCGCGATGTTCGCGCTTTTGTCGATGCGCTAGGAAAATTGAATCAAGATATCGCGCAAGTCTGTGACAAGGTTACTTTGATGGCCGCTGGTTTACCTTTAAGTTTGAAATGAAAAACACCCTATTTTTAAAAGTAACTTCTTTAAAAGTTGTTTCTTTATTGCTCATCAGTGCTTTGCATCTAGCAGGTTCGGCGCAGCAAGTTCGTGCTATTCAAGTGAAGGACATTCAAGTCACAGACGATCGTGGTGTGGTGGTCAAGTTTCCGAAATCGCCACAACGCATTGTGAGTTTGCTGCCATCGTTGACGGAGTCAGTGTGTGAACTAGGTCAATGCCATCGCTTGGTGGGTGTGGATAGGTATTCCAACTGGCCTGCCGCTGTAACGAAATTACCGCAAGTGGGCGGTGGTTTGGATCCTAATATTGAAGCCGTGGTTGCGCTCAAGCCTGATGTGGTACTGATGGCAACGTCGTCACGCGCTAGTGAGCGCTTAGAAGCGTTGGGTGTCAAAGTCGTTGCCTTAGAGCCCAAAAGCCATGCCGATGTGCAACGTGTGCTGAGCAAAGTGGGGCAGGTTTTGGATATTCCCGAAGATATAGGCGCTAAACGGGTTTGGCGTTTTATCGATGCTGGTGTTTCCGCTGCAGCCCAGTCTTTACCCACCAAAACCAAAGGCGTGCGGGTTTATTTTGAAGTGAACCGTGCGCCATTTGCTGCCGGTGAGACTTCTTTTATTGGTGAAACGCTGACCCGATTGGGTGCTAAAAACATCATTCCAGCCGCTTTGGGGCCTTTCCCAAAAATCAACCCTGAGTTTGTGGTGCGTGCCAACCCCGATGTCATCATGGTCGGTTTGCGCAACTCTGCAGGAATGGAGCTGCGTCCCGGCTGGGTGGGAATGCGGGCGCTGCGCGAAAAGCGCTTGTGTGTCTTCTCGTTGGAAGACTCTGACGTGCTGGTGCGGCCAGGTCCGCGCATGGCCGAGGCGGCCCGCATCATGGCCACGTGTCTGCAAGCCAAGGCACCATGACAAAGTCTTCTCCCCATCTGCTGCAACATCAGCACGCTTGGTTGCTGGGAATCTCGCTACTCATTGGCATGGCGTTGCTGATGTTAGTGGGTTTGGGCGTGGGCAGTACCGGTTTGGAAAGCGTTTGGCAGATGTGGAAAGACCC
>JBEGUP010000284.1:0-3015 GCA_041178825.1 Pseudomonadota bacterium
CCGAGGGATGTGGGATGCACGCATGGCGCTGACATTTCCCAACCATGGTTATGGCAGGTCTGTACTGGGCAATTTGACGGATATTGAAAACGTTTCTATTGCCAAACTTCAAACGTTTTACAAAACTTGGTACAGACCAGATAACGCGGTGCTCGTGGTGTCGGGCAGGTTTGATACTGCACAAACATTAGCGCACATACAGCAAGTTTTTGGCAAAATTGTGACGCCAACAGTGCCTTTGCCAAAACTTTATACCCGCGAACCAGTTCAAGATGGCCCGCGTGAAGCTACGATTCGTCGCGTTGGCGGTGAGCCTCAAACGATGATGAGCTGGCGTGCTGCACCCGCTGCACATGTTGATGATGTCGCACTGGATGTTGTGGCGTACACCTTGGCGAACGGGCGCAGTGGTCGCTTTGGTGAAGCTGTGACAAAGAATGCCATGGGAACATCGCCCGCCGCCTTTCACTTGAGTATGGCGCAATATGGTTTGTTCAATGTTGTGGTTCAGCCAAGCAGCACTGAGCAATTTGATCCACTTCGAAATTTATTACAAAAACATATCGACGATATTGCGCAAACAGGCATAGCCACAGCCGAACTTGCAAGCGCACAAACGTTTTATAACAAATTACAAAACGATATCAAGAATTCAGCTGAAAGTATGGGGGCAACGCTCGCCAGTGCTGCAGCCTTGGGGGACTGGCGTTTGATTTTTTGGAGTCGCGATAACTTAGCCAAGCTCACGACGGATGATACAAAAAGAGTGGCTGCAGCTTATCTGGTACCTGCCAACCAAGTTCGCGTTAATTATGAACCAGATGTAGCGCCTAAACGCGCCCCAGATGCCATAGCGCAATCTTTGGCGGACTATATTGCCAAACCTGCTGCTTCTACGAAAACTGCTGAGACAGCCGTAGCATTTCCAGAATTAGAACGGTTTGAAGCTACGTCCTCCGAAATGGACAAACGCACGGTACGCAGCCAGCTGGCAGTAGGTACAAAAGTCGCGCTACTAGCCAGACCCGCCGTGGGCGACGCTATTCAAGGCACATTGCGTTTGCGCTGGGGCAATTTAGCTGATTACAAAGCCTTTGGCACGCTTGCAGGCGCTGCGTCAAATGTGGCTGATTTGTTGTCACGAGGCACTAGCAAACGAAGCCAAAAACAACTCGCGGATGATTTAAACAGTTTGCAAAGCAGCTTCACGACAAGCTCTGGGTTAAATGGACTTACCATTAATTTCAAAACAACGCGTCAACATTGGCCCGCGTTTGCTGCGCTATTGACTGAAGTGTTACGCGAACCAGCTTTTATGACGGACAAGTTTTCCATCAATAGTTTTGAGACTTGGAAGCTCGAACGCATAGCTAGGTTAAACGCCCAACGCGATCAAGGCGATGCGATTGCAGACAGGGCAGTGAGTCGCTCTATGTCACCTTATGCCAAAGATGACCCACGATACCACCCTACCCTAGACGAGGCTATAGCAAACTGGAAAGCCCTAGAGCGCACTCACGTCCAAGAATTTTGGCGAAGCTTTGCGGGCGCTAATGTTTCGCAATTTGCAGCAGCCGGCGCACTAGATGCAGCCAATGTTCAGCAATTGGTGAAACCCATGCTTGAAGGATTCACCTCTCAAAAACCGTACGAACGTTTAAGTTACCCAATGACTGCTTGGGAAGCTACAAGTAAAACAATTGCCACACCTGACAAACCCAATGCCTCGTTTTTGCAGCGTCGCGCTATCCGTCTAAAAGCCCATACCAAAGAAGCCCTCGCTGTGCAGTTTGCAAATGGCATCATCGGAGCAACATCTGCATCTAGGTTGTTCACTAATCTTCGTAAACAAGAAGGCTTGACCTATGGCACCTACAGCGGATTCATGCACAATGAGGAAGACCAAGTATTAAGCTTTGGTATCAGCGGTACGTTTGCCCCAAACAACCGTGAACGGTTCGAGCAAGTATTGGCTGATACTAAAAAAGACATCATTGCCAACGGTTTGACACGTATTGAACTCTTTGCAGCCAAGCGTGTCGCCCTTGAACGCACAAAAACCAACCGCGAAAACGATGCGGCAACGGCAGGCACACTCGCTTTCAATGAATACCAAAACCGCAACTTTGCCTTTTGGCAAGCACAGGCTGACATGGCTCAAGCGTTGACGATAGATGAAGTTGACAAGGCTGCCAAGCTATTACTTGATGCGAACGACTTTGTTACGGTGGTGACAGGGGATTTTTCAAAAAAATAAGCTAGGAATCAAAAATGCGTTAGTTTCGCAATCAATCCAAAAGCTTTGCACCGTCAATTTTTGACGCAGCACGGTCAAAAGTCCACAAAGGCTTTTCGCCAGCCACGTGCGACAGCGCAATATGGACGCAATCTGCAAAGTCTGCTGAGTTCTTCTTATAGAGTGCCAAAGCAATCTCTACAGCCAGCTCAGACTCAATGGAAAGCTCTGCCGCTGCCAATAGGCTGGCTAAAGTCATCGAGATTTGCTCTTTGTCAAATCCGAATTTGGAGCGCAAAACCCATTCCAACTCAAGCATCACCGTGATGGGAATGTACAGCGTTTCACCCGCACTTAAGGCCGCGCGTATCAGTTTTTTTGCTGCTGCATGCTGTAAATCATCATCTTGAACGAGATATCGAACTAAAACATTGGTGTCGAGAGCAGCCATAGTTGCTAGGTTTAGCGACGATCAGCGCCAAGCATTCATGTCTTCAACGCTAACTTTTTTGCTTTTTGGCGCTTTGAGCATGCCGCCAAGATCCAGCATTGATTTGGTTTTAGCCCGAACGGTGATTGTTCCGTCCGGCATCAAATTCCATTGCAACTTAGTGCCCGCTTCAGTGTGCAGAGCATCCCGAATAGGCTGGGGCACCGTCGTTTGCCCTTTGATGGTGATGGTAGATTCCGACATATCAACCCTTATAAATTCATTACATTTATATAAATTGTAATGCAAACAGAGTCTCTATGTCAATATCAACCCAATTCAGACGTTA
>JBEGUP010000285.1:0-3014 GCA_041178825.1 Pseudomonadota bacterium
GCGGCGCAGCTCGGCCCAGTTGTGGGAGATGACGACCAGTTCATCTGGGTCGGTCACACGGCTGTCGTCCCACGCACGAAGCTGTCTTGGTGCGGGTTTTGTGTCTAGTTTGATGGCGCTGGCGGCTGATTTGGCAAAAACCATGCATTCAACCAGCGAATTGCTCGCCAAACGGTTAGCACCGTGCAGACCTGTGTATGTTGTCTCACCAATGGCAAACAGACCTGCCACATCGGTGTGGCCTTGCAAATCTGTCATTACGCCGCCACAGGTATAGTGCGCTGCGGGTACAACGGGAATAGGTTCTTTGGTGATGTCTATGCCCAACTCCAAACACTTGGCTTTGATGTTGGGGAAGTGCTCTTGCAAAAACTCAGGCGATTTGTGCGAAATATCGAGATAGACACAATCGACACCGTGTTTTTTCATCTCAAAGTCAATCGCGCGGGCGACCACGTCGCGTGGGGCGAGTTCTAGGCGTGGGTCGTGGTCGGGCATGAAGCGCTTGCCACCTGCTTCTTTTGGCAGAAGTAAGTGCCCACCTTCGCCACGCACAGCCTCCGTAATCAAAAAACTTTTGGCATGCGGGTGGTACAAGCAAGTGGGATGGAACTGTATAAACTCCATATTCGCCACGCGGCAGCCGGCACGCCAAGCAGCGGCGATGCCATCACCCGTGGCGGTGTCTGGATTGGTGGTGTACAAATAAACTTTGCCAGCGCCGCCTGTGGCCAAAATGGTGTGCGGAGCGGAGAAGCTAACGACTTCGTCTTTGACTTGGTCTAAAACATAAGCGCCTAGGCAACGTTTTTCAGTAGCGTTAGCGGTACGGCTGGTAATCAAATCAACCAGCATGTGTTGTTCAAACACAGTGATATTAGGCGTTTCTTTCACGCGCTGCACCAGCACTTTTTGTACAGCTGCGCCCGTGGCGTCCGTCACATGAACAATACGGCGCTCAGAGTGTCCGCCTTCACGGGTGAGGTGAACGTGGCCGTCTTCTTGGGTGAATTCCACGCCCAGTTGCTGCAGCCACTGCACGGCTTCAGGCGCATGTTCGACTGTGAACATGGTGGCATCCAAATCACATAAACCAGCGCCAGCTACCAAGGTGTCCTCCACGTGCGACTTGATGGTATCGCCCTCGCCCAGCACCGCTGCAATACCACCCTGCGCCCAAGCACTTGAGCCGTCGCCCAGCACGTTTTTGGTGATGACGGCGACGCGGTGAGTAGGTGCTAAATGCAGCGCAGCGGACAAACCAGCCAAGCCGCTGCCGATGATGATGACGTCGAATTGTTTGGTCATAAAACGAGGTGGGTTACGTTGAAAATTGCGTGCGTATATTAGGTTGGCGTGTAGGTCAGCGTCACATAAATAGGCGCGTATGACTCAGCCTGCACGAAGTTGATCAGACCTTCTTTGGCCAATTCAAGCATCGCCACAAAGGTGACGACGAGGACGGGAATGCCCTTGCTCGCGTCAAACAGGCGCTCAAACTCCAAGAACTTTTTGCCCTGCATGCGGCGCAGAATAATGCTCATGTACTCGCGCACCGAGAGTTCTTCTTTGGAAATTGTGTGATGCTGTACCAGTTTGGCGCGTTTCAAAATATCCTGCCACGCACTTTGTAAATCTGCCATATCGACATCGGGGAAGCGCGGTTTTAGCGATTGCTCAATATAAACCTGCGCTTTGAGCACATCGCGGCCCATTTGCGGCAGGTTGTTGATTTTGATGGAAGCCAGCTTCATTTGCTCGTATTCCATCAAACGGCGTACCAACTCAGCACGCGGGTCTTCAGGCTCCACGCCTTCAGCCGTGCGCTTGGGCGGCAGCAGCATGCGCGATTTGATTTCAATCAGCATGGCGGCCATTAGCAGGTATTCGGCAGCTAATTCGAGGTTGTGCTTTTTGATTTCTTCGACATAACTCAAATACTGACGCGTCAACGGCGCCATGGGAATGTCCAGAATATTGAAGTTTTGCTTGCGAATCAAGTACAACAACAAGTCCAGTGGACCTTCAAAAGCCTCTAAAAAGACTTCCAAAGCATCGGGCGGGATGTACAAATCATTCGGCAGATTGAACAGCGGCTCGCCGTACAGGCGTGCTAGAGCCACTTGGTCAACCACCTGTGGCATGGCTTCTTGCATCGCCACAACCTCGGGCAAAAGAATACTTTGCTCCGTCATAAAAAACTATTTTTTAGTTTGATAGACGTAGGCAGATTGCGCCACTTTGCCCTGAAAGATGTTCGCTTGTTGGCTGCGATCTATGTTTTTATCCCACAAAAGCGCACGACCCGCGCGCTGCTCAGCTTCTAGGGTAGGCTTAGCGGCTTTGAGCTGGGCTATAAACAAAGTGGTGTCTGACTCGTAGTCTGGGCGGCGAAAAACGGTTGTAGCTATGGACATAAATGGCTTTCAGTTCAAATTCACTAGAATTGCGAAATTACAACCATTTTACGAGGTGTCTAGCATGTTCACATATTTAAGGAAAATCAGCGTTTTAGCCCTTTTGGCGGGATCTGCTGTATTCCTGAACGGCTGCGACAACCAGCGTATTTCGCAGCTAGAAGAAGGCGTTGCCTCCGAAGGCGATGTGAAAATGAAGTTTGGCGAGCCCGAAAAGGTGTGGGATGGCGAGAACGGCGCAAAGATTTTTGAGTACAACCGCCAACCCGCTGGCACGCAAAACTACATGATCACCATAGGCACAGACGGCAAAATGAGTGCCCTGCGTCAAGTGCTGACACCACAAAACTTTGCCAAAATCACTCCGGGCATGATGATGGAAGATGTGCGCAAAATGTTGGGCAAGCCCATGAAAATTACCCCGTACGAGCTGCAGATGAAGTGGCACTACGACTGGCGCTACATGGACGGCCCGAATGTGACGGATACCAAAATCTTCACCGTGGTGTTTAACCCCGATTTAAAAGTGATTTCTACGGGGTCTGTGGTGGATAACGCGTCTATCAAGGCAGCGACGCAGCCCTGAAAACGACTAGC
>JBEGUP010000286.1:0-5264 GCA_041178825.1 Pseudomonadota bacterium
GCTCTACCCTGGCGTGGGCGAGGTTTTACGCATCACCCAGCAAGAACTGGCATATTTAGTCGGCTTATCACGGCAAAGGGTGAATGAGGCGCTGACGAACCTGTCAGACCAAGGAACGATTAAGGTCGAATATGGTGGTTTGCGGGTTTTGGATATTCATGCGCTGAGGACGCGGAATTTTTAACGCGACATTTTCAAACATAAAATAGACCTCTAGCTGGCGTATTTATTGTATAAACAGCTATAAATTAAATAGCAAATCACTTCGCCTCGTAAATAATTGGCACTTGTGAACCACGTTGAGCAATAACAACTGCTTTATGAATCGCTTTTGTTTTGGGCTCAACCAAGGGGTAGCTTTCTAGCTTTTTCGTCTTCTCAATGCCCGTCTTAAATAAGCAAACGCAACCATGATACGGGTGCTGCGCCGAGGCATACAAAATGCCATCTAGCCCCTTTTCTCTGTAGTTTTTAGCAAGTTCTTGGCTGCTTTCATAGCGCATGGACTGCAAAACGGGATATTGCTCTTCTTGTCCGCGTAGGTAGACCAAGCTAATAGCTTTTTGCGTTTCGAAGCTAACGAGCTCGCGCTGCGCCAAGCGATCCCAATGGCAACTTGTTACCTCTCTGCGAAAAAGTGACTCGTACAACGCCGTCTCTGGGCTATCTGCCAAATAAGCGGTTGGCTCGCTTACAAGATCAAAACGATTGACCACGCCACCTGTTGGCGCAAGTATGTAACCCTTTACTTGAACGCTCCTTGAAGTTGCTTTTTTGAGTTGTAGTCGATACCAAATTTGGTTTGTGGGGATTTGAACGATAGGTGGATTGTTTAAGAGTAAATAGGGGTCTTTGGAGTTCATAAATGAGGCAGGAAGACAAGATTAATGTGCCTCAGCCGTTGCCAATCCCAATACACGCTCGAAGGCGACGCCCTGCTCTAAGGCAGCACGCGGTGTTTTTCCATCTAAAGCGGTCGCAGGTGATTCTAAAAACGCCAGTAGCTGCCAGCCATCGTTCGTTCCCAAGCTTTTCGCAAGGGGTTGCAAAGCAGGCCAAAGAGCGGGTTCAAACTGCCACCGCGGTAATTTGAAGCCACGGCGCAGGTTAGACACGCCAATACAGCGACCACTCTTGATCCAAGCATTGACGGTAACGCGCGTCGTTCCAGCCAATGCGGCAGCGTCGTCTGTTGAAATCATGTCGGCAGCGTCCATGCGGTCACGGCGGTACTGCACACCAGAGCGCAAAACGGCGGCTGTCTGCGCGGCAGTGGCGTAAGGGCTATCAGATGAAACATGGCGTGATTGAGCGATTTGGGGGGCAAACGGTGAGTGAAGGGTTAAGGTGTTCATGCGGATACTCGAAAAATTGCGCTTATGGCGCGTTACGCAGGTTTGTTTTTCCAGACGAGAAAAAGCCTTTCGGACGAGAAATATTGACTCTAAATCCGTTTCGCCCTTTTGTCTCGCCGCTATTTTGATCCCAAGAAATTCGTGAAATTTGCGTATTATTAATTAGCTCAGTTTTACTTGAGCCGGAATCTACGCTGGAAAAGCTGAGGATTCCACCTGTTTTGCGAATTAAAACGTTTGCCAATATTGGTAACGTGTGGCGTCGCTCCACGATACCGGCTACGGATTGCAGCGCGGCGAGTACTTTATCTTGTGTTGCTTTTAAAACTATCATTTGAATCTTTCAATATCAAAAAACTTAAACTGTTTGCCAGTAAAGTTAATGTATTGTAGCTCAATCCGATAATTTTGTAAAGTTCGTTAAGTTCGTTTTGTTGCTTCAAGAAACAGCAAACTGAACAGCATGGACGTAAAAAAGCCGGCCAAAACCAAAAACACCTCATTTAGAGGTTATTTTCGACTTTAACCGGCGTATTTATTGTTTATGAAGCTATAAATTAAATAGCAATCACTTCTCCACAAACGCCCGCTCAATCACGTAATCACCCGCTTGGCCGATGCCTGCGGAGATGGTGAAACCCAAGCCGTCTAACACCACGCGCAAGTCTTTCAACATCGCGGGGCCGCCGCAGATCATGGCGCGATCTGTAACGGGGTTGATTTGGGGCAGGCCGATGTCGGCGCAGAGTTTGCCGTTTTCAATCAGCACCGGCAGGCGGCCTGTGTTGCGGAACTCTTCGCGGGTGACGGCTGGGTAATAGATGAGTTTCTTTTTGACTTCTTCACCCAAAAAGTCGTCGTGTGGCAGCTCGTGCTCGATGAATTTGGCATAGGCCAGTTCGCTGCCGTAGCGCACGCCGTGCACCAAAATGACTTTTTCGAACTTTTCATAAACATCTGGGTCGCGGATGATGCTCATGAAGGGCGCGAGGCCCGTGCCTGTGGCGAAGAGGAACAAGTTTTTGCCTGGCAGCAAATCTGTCAACACCAATGTACCGGTGGGTTTGCGGCCAATCAGCACCTCGTCGCCGACTTTTAAGAGCGGGCCGTTTTCAACCTTGATACTGAAGAACTCCAGCTCTTCTGCGTAGTGCGGGCTGGCAATGCTGTAGGCGCGCAAAAGCGGCTTGCCGTCTACTTCCAAGCCGACCATGACGAAATGGCCACTTTCAAATTTCAAACTAGCGCCACGCGTGGTGGTGAAGGTGAAGAGGGTTTCGTTCCAGTGGTGAACGGAGAGAACTTTTTCTTTTTCGAAGGCGGCCATGATGAAATCTTTTGAACTGGTTTAACTTATCAAAGTTGTTTGTTAGTGTGTTTTTAGTATATAGAACACCGATTTACTAACTATTTTAACCTAAAGGCGGTTTTTAGACTACGCCATTGAACCACTTTCTGCGAGTTTCTTCTATTTTCTGCGCATATCTATATGTACTCCTAGACGTTGGTAATAAACTCAACCCCCTATGACCGAACCAACATCGCCCGCACCAGCCCCAGTATTCAGACGTGCCCTGTCCCCCGGCGCAGCCAAAGCCATTGCGGGCGGCAAAAAGCTCGACCCGAACGCACCACCTCCGAAAACGACCACCCGCCTGAACAAACGCATGGCCGAGATGGGCATCTGCTCACGCCGCGAGGCGGATGAATGGGTCGCCAACGGCTGGGTCAAGGTGAATGGCGTGGTTGCCGAAATGGGGTTGCAGGTTCAGCAGCACGACAAAATCGAGATCGACCGCGCAGCCAAAGGCAAACAAGCCAACCAGGTGACGATTTTGATCAACAAACCTATGGGCTTTGTGAGCAGCCAAGCCGAAGACGGCCATGAGCCCGCTGTCACCCTGTTCACTCCCCAGAACCGCTGGGCGGATGACAACGCCCGTTTCTTCTGGAACCACTCCCAATTACCTGGCCTAGCGCCTTGCGGACGGCTGGACATCGACTCGATTGGTTTGCTCGTCATGACGCAAGACGGCCGCATCGCCCGCCAGCTCATTGGTGAAGACTCGGTTATGGAAAAAGAATACCTGGTGCGGGTGGAATACTACAAGGACGGCAACATGAGCGACCAAAGCCCCATGCTGCCCATCAATTCCGATGTGCAAGCAGCCTTCCCGCCTGAGCTCATGAACAAGTTACGTTTTGGTCTCAGCTTGGACGGCCAGCCCCTGAAACGCGCCAAAGTGGATTGGCAAAACCCTGAGCAATTACGCTTTGTGCTGACCGAAGGCAAAAAACGCCAAATCCGCCGCATGTGCGAACAGGTTGGGCTCAAGGTCGTTGGACTCAAACGGGTGCGGATTGGCAATGTGGTGCTGGGCAACTTGCCGGTCGGCCAATGGCGGTATTTAGCGCCGCATGAGAAGTTTTGAAAAGCAATCTACAGTAAATAACAATACAAAGACTATTTAGGAGACAAACCATGCATCGCGTCGCCATCAGCAGCACAGGCCTTTTCACGCCACCGCACGTTATTACCAATGAAGAATTGGTTGCTTCCTACAACCAATATGCAGAGCTGCAGAACGCTGAGCACGCCAGCGAGATTGCGGCGGGTACTTTTACCGCGTTGACACCATCTAACGTTGAGTTCATCGAAAAAGCTTCTGGCATCAAGCGCCGGTATGTGTTGGAAAAAACGGGCGTACTCGACCCCAAGCGCATGCGTCCAAATTTTGTCAAACGACCGGATGACGAGATCAGCTTGATGGCCGAGATTGGCGTGGCGGCAGCCAAAGATGCTTTGGATAGAGCCGGCAAAACCGCAGCTGATGTCGATTTCGTCATCTGCGCCAGCGCCAACATGCAGCGCGCTTACCCGGCGATGGCGATTGAGATTCAAACTGAGCTGGGCATCAAAGGCTTTGGCTTTGACATGAATGTGGCTTGCTCGTCTGCCACCTTTGGTTTGGAGATGGCTTACAACGCGGTCAAATCGGGCGCATCGAAAGCCGTTTTGGTCGTCAACCCTGAAATCACATCCGCCCATTTGGCCTGGAAAGACCGCGATTGCCACTTCATTTTTGGTGATGTGTGCACCGCAATTTTGGTCGAACGCTTGGAAGTCGCCCCGAAAGGCGCGTTTGAGATTTTAGGTACGCATTGCTTCACGCAATTCTCCAACAACATTCGCAACAATTTTGGCTTCATGTCGCACGCGGAAGACCGCGATGTGAACGAGCGCGACCAACTTTTCCAGCAAGAAGGACGCAAGGTTTTCAAAGAGGTGTGTCCGCTGGCGGCTGAGCATATCAGCACGCATTTGGCCACGTTTGGCTACTCGCCGACACAAACAAGGCGCTTTTGGCTGCACCAAGCCAATATCAACATGAACCAGTTTGTCACCCGTAAACTGCTGGGGCGCGACCCCACGGCGGACGAAGCGCCCATTATTTTGGACGAGTTTGCCAACACTGCGTCAGCTGGCTCCATCATCGCGTTTCATCGCCATCACGAAGACATCCAAACCGGCGACGTCGGCGTGATTTGCTCGTTTGGTGCGGGGTATTCGATTGGCAGTGTGGTGGTCAAACGTACTTAAATAAACTCTCTCAAATTTAGGTAAATCATGGCCAAACCCACTTCCAATCCGTTCAAGCATTTGCGATCTACGGACTTGCGGGGTTTGGCCAAGCTAGCGACGCAAGCCACGGTGAACGTGACCAAGATGGCCGAGGGCGTGACGCAATCGGTTTGGAGCACCTTGGGTGCGCCCAGCGGCAAAGACAAAGACCAAACGCGCGGGATTACAGGTTTGGTCTACAAAAGCATCCAAGGCGTGGCGCAATTGGTTGGCAAAGGCACAGAATCGCTGTTGACGAGTTTGCAGCCATTGCTAGAAAAAATTGA
>JBEGUP010000287.1:0-2919 GCA_041178825.1 Pseudomonadota bacterium
CATTTTCGGTAGCAGCGGCATTTTGTTCAACCATGAAAGCCCCTTGCGCGGTCGTGAATTTGTCACACGGAAAATCACCGACTCGGTGGCTAAGCTGTGTCTCGGTAAATTGGATTGTTTAGAGCTCGGCAACATCGATGCCAAACGTGATTGGGGCTTTGCAAAAGAATATGTTGAAGGTATGTGGCGCATGCTGCAAGCCAATGAGCCAGACACCTTTGTGTTGGCAACCAATCGGACAGAAACTGTGCGCGACTTTGTGACCATGGCCTTCAAAGGTGTCGGCATCAATGTTGAATTCAAAGGCAACGAAGTTAACGAAACAGCGGTGATTGCCTCACTTGCCCCACATTTTGAGCAAGAGTTTGCGGGTTCTGGTGCAACGTGGAAAGTTGGTCAAACCGTCATGCGCATCAACCCCAAATTTTACAGACCAGCTGAAGTGGAGTTGTTGATCGGCAACCCTCAAAAAGCCAAAGATATCCTAGGTTGGGAGTCTACGACAACATTAGAGCAGTTGTGCCAGATGATGGTGACTGAGGATGTACGACGAAATCGGCAAGGGTTTTCGTTTTGAAAATGTTGAGGATGCTGGTAACAGGTGCAGACGGCTTTACCGGTGTGCATTTTGTCAAGCAGGCACGAGAGGCTGGTTACGATGTTTTTGTATTCAACGCAGATTTGACCAACCCCCAAGCAGTTCAAGCGCAAGTGGATGCTGCAGCGCCTGATGCGGTGGTGCATTTGGCGGGCATCAGCTTTGTTGGGCATGACAAGCCCAGTGCTTTTTATGATGTCAACGTGATTGGCACGCTGAATCTACTTGACGCGTTGTTGAAATTGCCAAAACCACCAACACGCGTTTTATTGGCCAGCAGCGCTAATGTATATGGCAATTCTGAACATTCTCCGATTTCAGAATCGCAGACACCGGCTCCTTTGAATCATTACGCCATGAGCAAGTTGGCGATGGAGTATTTAGCGAAAACGTATTCGGATCGTCTGCCATTGTTTTTCGTGCGACCGTTCAACTACACGGGTCCCGGCCAAGTTGAATCTTTCGTCATTCCAAAAATAGTTTCGCATTTTAAACGTAAAGCTAGGGCGATTGAACTTGGAAATTTGACGGTGGAGCGTGAGTACAACGATGTTCGCATGGTGACTGAGACATATTTAAAACTTTTAGACAAAGCCGTAGTCGGTGAAACTTACAACATCTGTTCCAGTAAAACTTACACACTACATCAGGTCATCGAGACGCTGAATGAATTGACCGGTCATCAGATCAATGTTGTTGTAAATCCTGCTTTTGTCAGAGCCAATGAATTACATCGCTTATGTGGTGATGCATCGAAACTTCAGAAAATAATTGGCATCCATGATCCAATTGCTTTGAAAGCTACTTTGCGTTGGATGTTGGAATCTCCCTAATCCACTACGGACAGTAGAAAAACAGGAAATGAAATGAAAGTTGGATTGAATGCGACCGCTTTGTTGTCGCCCCTCACTGGTGTCGGTCAATATACTTATCAATTGGCCAAGGGCTTGCAAAAGTTCGAAGACCTAGAGTTGAACATGTTCTATGCCAATGGTTGGAGCACCGAGGTTCGTGACAAGCCGATCAAGCAGATTCGAAATATTAAGCTGTTACTGAAAAAATTCATTCCAAAGACATACGAGATCAGCCGCATTATTCAGCAGTCTTACTTTAACGAACGGTCTTTTAACAAAGTAAAAGGTATTTATCACGAGCCTAACTTCTTGGCGTTTAACTATGCTGGTCCGTTGGTGTTGACTGTGCATGATTTGTCTTGGATACATTACCCCGAAATGCATCCAGTAGACCGTGTGCGCAACATGAACAAGCATTTTCAAAAAAGTATGGAGCGTGCTTCTATGATCATCACTGATTCAAGCGCCATCAAAGATGAAATCGTGGAAATGTTTGGCGTTGCAGACAATAGAATTAAAAGTATTCCTTTGGGTGTCGAGTCCCTTTTTCGTCCCTTGACGCTAGAAGAATCTATGCCGGTGCTGCAACAGCACGGTTTGAGCTATCAAAAATACATACTTGCGGTTGGTACTTTAGAGCCTAGAAAAAATTTAAGCTCTGCTTTACTGGCGTATATGCAATTGCCCGCTGGTATTCGTAAAAATTATCCGTTGGTGCTGGTTGGTATGAAGGGGTGGCATACTTCGTCGTTAGAAAAGCAGATGGCACCCTTGGTTGCGGCTGGTGAAATTCGGCAATTAGGATACCTAGAGCGTGAAGATTTAGCAGCTATTATTGCCGGTGCTTTGACTTTGGTGTACCCATCTATCTACGAAGGTTTTGGTTTGCCTCCCCTAGAAGCCATGACTTGCGGCGTGCCTGTGATTGCCTCGAATGTGTCCTCGCTTCCCGAGGTGGTCGGCGATTCAGGCCTGTTGGTCAACCCGCACGACATTGACGATATCGCCAAAGCCATGGAAACCATGATCACTGCGCCTGATATTCGCGCTGCATCAGCGCAAAAAGCTTTAGCTAAAAGTGCAGAGTTTTCTTGGGACAGCTGTGTTGATCAAACAGCAGGCATCTACCGTCAAGTTGAACACAGCATGTGACCATGCAAAATTAAAGCGAACCGTAAAGAGCTACATGGCTGTTTGACATCGCTGTCAGTGAGTAACCGCTGATAGCATGTGTTTGGGCTTGTTGCCCAAGTTTTGAGCGCAAGGCACCGTCATTGAGCAGCGTGTTCAGTGCCTCAGCCATAGCTGCCGCATCCCGTACTGGCACTGCCAGACCCGTGACACCTGCTTGGTTGACCACATTGACACCATTGTTCAACTGTGTACAGACCACCGGTTTGCCACAAGCCATGGCTTCTAGCTGAACAAGTCCAAAAGCTTCACTTTGTTCGACAGAGGGCAGGCAAA
>JBEGUP010000288.1:0-2909 GCA_041178825.1 Pseudomonadota bacterium
GAGCGTGCGCCAATGAAGCAGTTGTCTTCAATAATCGTTGGGCCTGCTTGCATAGGCTCCAACACGCCACCAATGCCTACGCCACCTGATAAATGCACATGTTTGCCGATTTGCGCGCAAGAGCCCACAGTAGCCCAAGCGTCGACCATGGTGCCTTCGTCAACATAAGCGCCGATATTTACAAAACTCGGCATCAAAATCGCACCCTTGGCGATGTAGCTGCCACGGCGTGCCACAGCTGGTGGCACGACGCGAACGCCAGTGGCTTTGAGTTCAGCCTCAGTCAAATGGGCGAATTTGGTCGGCACTTTGTCGTAAAAAGCCAAGTCACCAGACTGCATCACGACGTTGTCTTTCAAACGGAAACTGAGCAATACGGCTTTTTTGATCCACTGGTGAACTGTCCACTGACCGACGGCTTGTTTGGTAGCAACACGCAATTGGCCGTTGTTGAGGCTAGAGATGACGTGTTCGACTGCGTCTTGAATTTCAGCAGACGCGCTACCGATAGAGATGTTGGCACGGTCTTCCCAAGCGGCTTCGATGATGGTTTGCAGTTGTTGTGTCATGTTGATTTGTAATTAAAAAGAAAAAGTTTATGAATATTTACAGAGATTTGACGAATTGAACGATACGTTGCGCAGCTTCCACGCATTCGTCAGTGTCTGCAACCAGAGCCATGCGAATGAAGTTGTTGCCAGGGTTGATGCCATTTGCCTCTCGTGCCAAATAGCTACCAGGAAGAACCGTCACATTGTATTGTTCTAGCAGCGCTTTTGCGAAAGCAGCATCGTCTAATTTCAAATGTGTTGGTATTCTGGCCCAGAGGTAAAAACCAGCATCTGGCAGGGCGACTTCAAGCACTTCCGCCAAAAGCGGGGTGACTTGCATGAATTTGTCGCGGTACAGGGCGCGGTTGGCGACGACATGCTCCTCATCGCTCCACGCCGCTTTGCTGGCAGCTTGTACCACCAAGCTCATAGCACCACCGTGGTAGGTACGGTACAGGGCAAACTGTTTCATGATGGTGGCATCACCCGCTACAAAACCACTGCGCATGCCTGGTACGTTGCTGCGCTTGGATAGACTGGTGAATGAGACGATATTTTTGAAGTCAGTTCTGCCCAATTTATGAGCAGCTTCTAAGCCTCCTAATGGGGGAGGAACACCATCTTGGAAGTAAATCTCGCTATAGCATTCGTCGCTGGCGATGACGAAGCCGTATTTGTCAGACAACGCGAAGAGCTTTTGCCATTCGTCCAGCGGCATCACCGCGCCTGCAGGGTTGCCGGGCGAGCAGACAAAGATCATCTGTGTGCGTTCCCAAATGTAGGCGGGCACTTTGTCCCAATCCACGCCAAAGTTGCGCGCAGGGTCGCTGTTAACGTAATACGGCTCAGCCCCAGCTAAAAGCGCTGCACCCTCGTAGATTTGGTAGAACGGGTTGGGGCAAACAACGATGGGTAACTGAATAACACCGTTTTTGACCGTAGTTTTCGTGGGGTCAACGATGACTTGCGTGAACGCAAACAAGGCCTCACGCGAGCCGTTGACGGGTAAAACTTGGGTGGCAGGGTTGACCGTTAAAGCGTAACGTTTCAGCATCCAAGCGGCAAAAGTCTCGCGCAAAGCTGGCTCACCTGCTGTTGCGGGGTAGGCCGCCAAGCCATTTAAAGAGCCTGAAAGCGCCGTTTTGATGAATTCTGGAGTCGCGTGCTTGGGTTCACCGATGCCTAAACTGATGGGTTTGAAGGCGGGATTAGGTGTTACAGATTGAAAAAGTTGTTTGAGTCGCTCAAACGGATAGGGCTGTAATTTGGCTAACAAAGGATTCATAGCGTCAGATTATCCTGCAACAATTCGGCCAGAACGCATTTCAAGCTCATTTTCGGGCTGTTTTCCACGCTTTTCAAGATGACGGCTCGGTTAAAATAAAACAAAAAACAGGGATATCAGTGCGTCTTTCTTCGATCAAGTTGTCAGGATTCAAATCCTTCGCCGAACCTACTACCTTTCACCTACCCGGTCAACTGGTTGGCGTGGTCGGTCCGAATGGTTGCGGCAAATCCAACATCATGGATGCCGTGCGCTGGGTGCTGGGCGAAAGCAGGGCGTCTGAGTTGCGTGGCGAGTCCATGCAAGACGTTATTTTCAACGGTACGAATACGCGTAAACCATCGAGCCGCTCCAGTGTAGAGTTGGTGTTTGAAAACAACGACCACCGCGCTGGCGGTCAGTGGAGCCAGTTTCCTGAAATTGCTGTTAAGCGTGTGTTAACGCGAGACGGTAACTCTAGTTACTACATCAACAACCAATCGGTTCGTAGGCGCGATGTGCAAGACGTGTTTTTGGGCACAGGTTTGGGGCCACGTGCTTACGCGATTATTGGACAAGGCACGATTGCCAAAATCATCGAATCCAAGCCAGAAGAACTGAGGTTGTTTTTAGAAGAAGCCGCTGGCGTTTCTAAATACAAAGAACGCCGTCGTGAGACAGAAAATCGCTTGTCAGACACCCGTGAAAATTTGACGCGTGTGGATGACATCATGCGCGAGCTGAATACGAATCTGGAAAAGCTTGAAAAGCAAGCCGAAGTTGCCCAAAAATACAACCAGCTACAAGCAGATGTGACGCTAAAGCAGCAGCAATTGTGGTTTTTAAAGCGCTCTGAGAGCGAAGCCGATCAAGCCAAAGTCAAAGCTGATGCCTTACAGGCTACGAATGCATTAGAGAGCCGGATTGCAGATTTACGGCATATTGAATCAGACCTAGAAACGATTCGCCAAGCGCATTACAGTGCGGGTGATCAGGTGAACCAATCGCAAGGCTTGCTGTATGAGGCCAGCGCGGAAGTAGGTCGCTTAGAAGCTGAAATTCGCTTCGTGGTAGAAGGTCGTCAGCGTGTTGAG
>JBEGUP010000289.1:0-2885 GCA_041178825.1 Pseudomonadota bacterium
TTGGCGCAGGTACTCGCTGACCATGCTGGCCAAGCGGGCGTCGTCTTCAATCATTAAAAGCTGTTGTTGCATAGTCGTTGTGAACTCCGTGTTTTTCAGGGTTCTTGGGTTCTTCTGTAGTCATGATACCTATAACGCTGAATCATGCGCCTAGAGCCAGTTAGGGGCTATGTCGCGGCAGTATAGTTATGTAAACTTCGATAAAAACTTAATTTTGCTATTATTTTTATAGCTGCTTAGGCATTAAATACAATGAATACTGCCATATTTCACCCCTTAAATCACTTTTTCAGGTGTTTCGATGCGACTTGCAAGCCAAACTAGCAACAGTACGGGCATGCCCAACATCGCCGTTGCGGTGAAAAAGTCGATATAGCCAAACGCATCAACGTATTTGCCCGAATAACCGGCTAAAAACTTGGGCAACAGCAGCATCATGGAGCTGAACAGTGCGTATTGCGTGGCGGAATAGTTGATATTCGTTAAGCTGGACAAATAGGCAATGAACGCTGCCGAGGCGATGCCGCTGGACAAATTGTCAGCCGAAATCACCCAAACCAGCGCCGTTAAATCATGCCCACGCCCGCCCAGCCACGCGAACAACAGGTTGCTGACCGCGCTCAAAATCGCGCCCAACATCAAAATCCTCATGACGCCAAAGCGCATGGACAGCACGCCGCCAATGAATGCACCCACCAGCGTCATGATGACGCCAAACACCTTGGTCACATTCGCCACTTCCAGCTTTGTGTAACCCATGTCCACATAAAACGGGTTCGCCATGATGCCCATCACCACGTCGGAGATGCGGTAGGTGGCGATCAACGCCAAAATCAACAAAGCCTGCCTACGATATCTGCGAATAAAGTCGGCGAATGGCAAAAATACAGCTAGATGCAGCCACGTTAATGGCTTCGCTAGACTTGCATGAACTGATGTTTTCAAGGGACGTTCTGCACCCCAGTGGCGATCTAAACCTAAGCATCCCACAAAAAATAAAAGAGCCGCAGACAGTAAAAGAAACTGCGCGAAGCTATCAGAGATAACCAATATCTTTGAGCTAACTAAAGCACTCAAAATTAGTGACGTTAATAAACCGCCAAGTCCAATCATCGTAGAAGCCAACGGCCAAGTGAAAACAAGACCTTTGGTTTGAAACACTTCTTTAACGGCAGCCATCTTTTTAATTTCAGCTTCGTTATTTAAAGTGATTGGCTCTGGAGAGAAAAAAACTGTCAGAACTCCCAACACCATGGATGCCGCCATTACCAAATAAGCCGTTTGCCATGCATTGTGTTGGTAAACCACTTTTGCCACTTCTCCGGCAGCAGCAGCTACAGGAGCTAACTCAGCAAAAGCCGCAACCCAAAACACACCAGCTCCCGCCCAAATCATCGCAATTCGGTACCCTGTCATGTACGCACTGGCTAAGGCAGCTTGTCTGTCAACATCGGCCAATTCAATGCGGTAGGCGTCTAACGCAATATCTTGTGTCGCAGAGGCAAAAGCTACGATCACAGCAAACCAAACCATGCTTTTCAAGTCGTTCTGCGGATTCGTCAGCGCCATACCTACTAAACCCGACACGATGACAAATTGCGAGAGCAGCAGCCAGCTGCGTCGGCGACCAAGCAAACGCGTTAGCAGCGGAATCGGCATTTTGTCCACCAACGGTGACCATACCCATTTCAAACCATAAGCTAAGCCGACCCAGCTTAAAAACCCAATGGTGGTACGGTCAATACCCGCTTCGCGTAGGCGAAAGCTAAGCGTACCTAAAACCAACAAAATAGGCAAACCCGCTGCAAAACCCAGCAGCAGCATGCGCAGCGTGGGCGGCTCTAAATAAACTTTGAGGGTTTGCGCCCAGCTGCGTTTGACGATTGCGGCAGCAGCGGGCGAGCTTGTATCAGTAGTTACGGTATGGCTGGTAGTCATACCGCCATCATAAAGCTACTGCAGGATGCGTTAGATTTTTGTAGCGGGAATGATGGTGTTTTTGTAGTAATCGATGGTGATGATGGTGTTTGCCGCTGGCTTGTCTTTGTAAGCCGTGCAAGTGGCATTGAAGCCTACACCTGCATGTACCGTGGCCTCAGTGGTGACGGTGCTTTTGTAAAATTGGCGTAAACGAGACACAGTTTCTTTGGCTTCGTTACCGTTGGGAGAAATCAGTGCACCTTCGATACAAACATTACCCACCGCAGGTGTAATCGCGTCCGCTTGGAAAAATGAATCGTCAATGCTGCCGCCACATGCCACCAAAGCTGCTACGGCAGTGCTACCAAAAATGAGTTTGAATGATTTTTTCATGCGAAGTTGCTCCTAAAGAATCTATCTATCATGCACCATAGCGGCAAGAAACTTGTAGTCAAATCACCTCAAAAGCCAGAAAAATCGTAACTGATCGTCATTGGCGCATGGTCAGAAAAGCGTTCAGCTTTGTAAATTTCTTCGTGTTTAGCCAAAAGTGCTACTTTGGGCGTAGCCAAATGATAATCCAAGCGCCACCCCACATTGTTCGCGTAGGCTTGGCCACGGTTGCTCCACCAGGTGTAGCAAGTCTCTGTCGTATCGGGTTGCAACAGGCGGTAGACGTCTTTTAACCCACCATTTTCTTCGTGCAAGAGCTGCGTCATCCAAGCCCGTTCTTCTGGCAAAAAGCCGCTGTTCTTCTTGTTGCCTTTGTAGTTTTTCAGGTCTGCCTCTTGGTGCGCGATGTTGATGTCACCACACAAAATGAACTCGCGCTTGGTTTTTAGCTGCATCAAATGCGGGTAAATCAGCGCTAAAAACCTAAATTTCGCTTGCTGGCGCTCTTCTCCCGACGAGCCGCTGGGGTAGTAGCAGCTGATGATGGAAAATTTGCGCGAAGGCGTGTCAAA
>JBEGUP010000290.1:0-2878 GCA_041178825.1 Pseudomonadota bacterium
GCTCAGCTGATGCTTGGTCACATAATGACGAGCTTGCGTCATGTGCTCTACCATTTCGTCGACACGGTGTTGAAGCCCTGCGATGAAGCCACCCGAGAACACCAAGCTTTGACAAATAGCAACTTGGTTGTGGCTTCGCAAGGCCCAGGCAAGAGCTTTGTTGCGCCATTGATTAGCGGCATCAGGCTGTTTGCGAAGCAAACAAATGGTCGCCATAGCCAAAGCCGAACCGCTCACATCATTCATAGAGCTGAACTGAAAGCTAACTGATTTAGCATACTTTTCATAGTCGAACAATTGAAAAAATTGTTCAAATTCGTCGTAAGCCTTTTCAAGTTTGCCTTGAATCATGCAGGTGAACCCCATAGCACGGTGCGCCAGTAAGTTGGCAACCTCATCTTCGTGGCCACTAAATTGTCGAATATCAGCCGCAGCAACATGCAAATTAGCCATTTCACTGCCGCTATGCATCACAGTCCATTTCAAATACTGCACAGCGGTTAAGTCGCCTTTATTTGAAGAATTGGTACAAAGTTTGAATGCCCGTTCGGCAAGATGCGCTAGTTTGCGAGAGCCAGATCCTCGAATAGCAATCAAAGGCTCTGCTATCGCCATACACAATTGAAGTTCAATGTCATCGCGCGTTGTGCTCTCTGGCATATCGTGAAGCAAATCTAGTGCTCTGTTATAACTTGCAAACGCTTCATGATGCGCCAATTGGTTAATGGCAAGGTCACCCGCCCGCCGCCAGCAATGAACTGCACGCTCAAGGTTTCCAGATTCAGCGTAATGCAACGCCAAAATATGTGGCGCACTTTTGTTGGATGTTTCAAATTGCTGCTCTAAAACTTGAGCTGCTTTTGCATGCAATCTTTCTCGATCAGCTCTAAGCATGCGCTGATATACAGCATCCCGCACTAAGGCATGGTCAAAACTTAGCAAGTGTTCATTCGGCGCGGCTTGCTGAATAAACAGCTGGGCGCTGGTTAGCTCTTCAAGCGCGGCATCAACATTTTCTGGAAGATCTTGCATGCAAGATCGTAACAATGAGATTTCAAACTCGCGCCCCAAGACAGATGCTTGCTCTACCGTTTTTCGACCATGTTGTAGTCGATCTAACCTGACTAACAAGATTTCACTTAAAGACTGGGGAATAGCTTTCTCGTTCAGGAAAGGTGAAAAACCATCTTTAGAGATAATGCTGCGCGTCAGCTCAGTTGCGAAGATGGGTACGCCATCTGAGCGTTCAACAATTAAACGCAGCGTGTGCTCTGAAATTGTATAGGGTGCTGCAATAGCGATGACCATAGCGCGAATATCGGCTTCAGGCAGTCGGTCTAAATGCAGCACATTGATATGGTTGCCTTTGTCTAAAACATCATGGGTTGTTGGTCGCGTGGTCGCAATCAACATGGCATGTCGTCGTGGTAACTCGCTAGAGAATTTGCGTAGCAAATACATCGTACTTGGATCAGCCCAATGCAAATCCTCAATTAGCAAGAGCATGTTGTCTCGCGTTAAGCTGTGTAGCCACCGCAGTAGCGCCGCTTGGATGCGTTCACGTACTTCGTCAGGGCTGAGCGTCTGCATGCGTTTGTCGCTGAGGTGTTTAAAACCCAGCAAATCCGCAAAAGCGTAGAAATCCCCCTCGTTTTCTAAACCGTATTCTTCTGTGAATGTTGCCAATTTTTGCTGTTGAACAGCAGGCTCATCAGCATAATGGAACCGTCCCACTGCGGTGAGAAAATTTATCAACGGGTATAACGGTGCTTCGCTGTGATCCGGTGAGCACTGCAATAACGGCGCTGATGGCAAACCAGCACGAACATCTTCTTGAAACCTTGAAAGCAAGTGAGATTTGCCCGACCCCGCATCGCCGCTGAGCAGTATGACGGCGCCTCGGCCAGTACGTGATCGATCAAATTGTTGGCGCAAGAAGCCCAGTTCAACGTCTCTTCCGATCAGGGGTGTTGCCACGCCCTTAAAACGTTTAGCATGAAAGCGACTCATGCTCTTTTGCTCGGACAGCACCTCCCACGCGGTATGAGATTGCGAAAACCCCTTTAACTGAACAGCGCCAAGACTGCGAAATTTGAACAAATCACCCACCATCGTACGTGTCGACTCCGAAGCCACCACGCCACCAGCAGGCGCCAAGCCTTGCATGCGTGCTGCAATATTGGGTGTTTCGCCAATAGCGCCAATTTCATCTGTATTACCAGCACCAACCAATTTGCCAATAACCACCATGCCCGTTGCCAAGCCAACACGCACTTGCAACTTAACGCCAGCAACCAAGGGCAAGTTTTGCACCGCAGCAATGCTATCTAGCGCAGCACGAAGGGCTCGTTCACAATCAGATTCTTGCGTTTCAGGATACCCAAAATAAACCAGCACACCGTCGCCCAAATATTGGGCAATATAGCCTTTGTGCTTTTGAATAACCTCACGCAAACACAAGCGATAAGCTTGCAGCAGATGCTGCAAATCTTCAGTATCCAGCTGCGCCGACAATTCGGTTGAACCCACCAAGTCGCAAAACATGACGGTTAATAATCTATGTTGGTGATTCGCTGCGTTTTGCACATGCTCGCGATTCACGGGCTTTTCATTTGACAGCAGCGCTTCGGATGCCGCCAAAGCGCTCGAACTCGCAGCGCTTTCATTCAGTTTTGCGATAGCTGAAAGCAAGATGCGTCGGTGACCAACAGAGCTAATACCAATGTCGCGCAAATCATCAGCCGTGATTTCGTTTAAGAGATCAAAGCTGATGTCGTTACTTTTAAAAAGTGGCTCGTATGTTTGTAAATCAAGCGCATTGAGCCAGTCTCGCAGGGTTTGAGGCTTGGTTAAGGCTGTCATAACCTACATTCTTACA
>JBEGUP010000291.1:0-2861 GCA_041178825.1 Pseudomonadota bacterium
GGTGCGTAGGCGTAAAAATGGCCAAAACCACCACCCAAATACGGTGCGCTGCCCATTTGCCAAAACAACCAAGACAGACATTCAGCCCGTTTTGCAGGTTCTGTAGGGATGAAAGCCCCGAACTTTTCCGCCAAATGCAGCAAGATAGCACCCGATTCAAACACCCTAAACGGTACGGGACCAGTACGATCCATCAGCGCAGGAATCTTAGAGTTCGGGTTCACCGCCACAAAGCCGCTGCCAAACTGGTCGCCCTCGTTGATGCGAATCAGCCAAGCGTCGTATTCAGCCCCCGTATGCCCCGCCTCAAGCAGCTCTTCCAACATGACGGTGACTTTCACGCCATTGGGCGTCGCCAATGAATACAGCTGGAATGGGTGCTTGCCCACAGGCAGGTCTTTGTCGTGCGTAGATCCTGCAATCGGCCGGTTGATGTTGGCAAACTTGCCGCCGCTGGCTTTGTCCCAAGTCCAAACGGAAGGTGGTACGTATTCGGTCATATTTTACCTTTTGAACAGTGATTTTTATCGCAATATTTACTATGATTTATATAGCTTCTCAGGCAACAAATACGCCGGCTACAGCGATTTAATCGATTTTATTACCATCAGATTCTGCAAATACCCTGCAAACCAAATCAGCGCTGATTTGCACCAGTTCTGCGACGTTGAAAACATCGCTTTTCTCGCTTTGATGCAATACTAACTCATGGATACCGCCTACCAAGGCGATGATTAAATCACCTGAAAGTGCTGGGGTATTTAAGCGGGCGTTGTTGACGGTTTCAGAGATGAACTCTGCGATTTCCTGATGCATACGGCGTCTGACCTTCAGGCCATCTGCGCCTAGGGCAAGAATGTCGATAAAAAGCGCGCGCATCAAAACGGGGTTTTTAGCCATCCAGCCAAAGTAATCAGTCAGCGCGTCTTGCACTTGGTCGCGCCACGGTACGTCGGGTTTGACTTGGCTTTTGAGCACGGACAAGGCGTCCAAACTGACAGATTCGTACAAAGCCATCAAACAATCCGCTTTGGTGGCGAAATGCTCGTAAAAAGTGCGCCTAGAAACGGCGGCTTCAGAGACGATGTCTGCAATCGTCGTGGCTCCATACCCTTTGGTACTGACACATCGTGCCATGCCGTGCAGCAGCCGCTGTAAATGCTCAGTGTCAGACACAGGGGTGGTAGCCATATTTTGGGGAATTCATGCTTTTATTTTATATGGTACTTGACAATACCAATCACATGACGAATAATTGGTACCAATTCGTACCAATCCAAATTTGCGATTTCTTAGGAGCCCCCAAGATGTCAGATTTAGTCGTTCGCCGTCTGCTGGTGGACATGCAACAACCCATTGAGCGCAACTGGTGCGCGGGCGACGCGTTTCGCAGCGCCTTTTTTAATGCCCTGTCGATGAGCTTTCCAGTAGGCGAGCAGTTTTTTATCGACTCTGTCAAAAATGGACTCAAAGCGGTACCTGAATCCGAGCAAGAGCCGTACAAAAAAGAAGTTCAAGGTTTTGTTGGTCAAGAAGCGACGCACAGACGGCTACATAGCCTTTATAACGAGCATCTTACGCAGCTTGGCTATATCAATTCTTGGGAAGCACGCATCAAGAAGAACCTAGGGATGATGGCGCAAGCCAATGTGCGCCACTGGCTGGCAGTCACCGCCGCCAACGAGCATTTCACCGCCATTCTGGCTGAGTGGTTGTTGCGCAACCCCGAAGTGCTGGGCACAAAAGATGAGCGCTTGGCTACCCTGTGGCTGTGGCACAGCGCTGAGGAGTCTGAGCATCGCTGCACAGCGTTCAATATGTACCGCGCTTTGGGTGGTAATGAGGCATGGCGTCTCAAATGGTTTCGCCGTGTTAGCGCTGTGTTTTTGTTTGATGTTTTGCGACAAACTGCTGCGAATTTGCACAAAGATGGCGCACTGTTTCGGTTCTCTACGTGGCAAAGCGGGTTCTCATTTTTGTTTGGCAAACAGGGCTTGGTTAGACAAACCTACAAACCTTGGAAGCAATATTTCAAAAACGACTTTCATCCTGACCAGCAAGACGATGCGTTGTCTCGCGAGTGGTTGGTCACCAACAGCATGAAATTCACGCCCGTGGGCGTTTAAGTGGGCGTTTAAGCGGACGCTTCCGCGAGTGCTTAGTGGCTTAAAACTTCAGCCATTAACTTTTGCAAATTTTCATCATTCGCCGGTATAACGATGTGCTCGATCTGGCGTGCAACGTCTGCGCTTTCAAACGCTTGCTCCCATGTGACCAGTGTTCCTGTAGCGGAAGGTGCAAGCTTGATGGTTAAACGAAATACCGGTTGCATGGGGTGCTCAACCACCACTTTTTGGTTAGCCACAATCTCACCAAACACATTGTCATTCGGGTAATTCGCACCGTCTGGCCCATGCATCACCAATGACCAACGGCCAACGGTTTTGAACTCAGAGTCATTGGTCGTATTCGTAAAACCCGCAGGCCCCCACCAGCGCGTCAGACGCTCAGGGTTGCTGATGGCGGCAAAAACCTGCTCTGGGGTGGCAGGTATGTTTAAGGAATGGTTAAAAGTTGTCATCTCGAACCTTTCAATTTCACTTGCTATTTCAGTCTTTCTAACTTGCCTTTGCGCTTCACAATGTTTTTGTAGTCCCACTGAATATCCCGCGCCTTGCCCAGCCAACGCACCAAATCCTGCACATTTACCTGCTCCACGTTTGTAAACCGCGCCTCAGCCGCCTTAAAACTGCCCTCGTTCTTCAACCCTGGCTCCTCAAACGTCTGCCCGCTCCAAAACAACAACCGCACCCCACCCTTCAACTTGCTATACCCAGCCACGGGGTTGCCGTCGAGGTCGA
>JBEGUP010000292.1:0-2848 GCA_041178825.1 Pseudomonadota bacterium
CCCGTCCTGGAAACCAAACTCAACGCCCGTTCAGCCGATTTTGTAGCCAATGCCGCCGCGATGCAGGCTTTGGTTGATGACTTGAACGCCAAAGTCGACAAAGCAGCTCTGGGCGGTGGCGATGTCGCGCGTGCTAGGCATACCGCACGTGGCAAGTTGTTGCCGCGTGATAGGGTGCAAATGCTGCTTGACCCAGGCACACCGTTCTTAGAACTCAGCCCACTGGCCGCTTACGGCATGTACCCTGACAAAGACGGTACAGACAGCGCCCCCTGCGCGGGCGTGATTGCCGGTATCGGACGCGTCAGCGGGGTCGATTGCATGATTGTGTGCAACGACGCCACCGTCAAAGGCGGCACCTACTACCCGCTCACCGTCAAAAAACACCTGCGTGCGCAGGAAATTGCGCAGCAAAACAAGCTGCCATGCATCTATCTGGTTGATTCAGGCGGGGCGAATCTGCCGAACCAGGACGAGGTCTTCCCCGATCGCGACCATTTTGGCCGCATCTTCTTCAACCAAGCCAACATGAGCGCTGAGGGCATTGCCCAAATAGCGGTGGTGATGGGCAGTTGTACGGCGGGCGGCGCGTATGTGCCGGCGATGAGCGACGAGGCCATCATCGTCAAAAACCAAGGCACCATCTTTTTGGGTGGTCCGCCTTTGGTCAAAGCTGCCACAGGTGAGGTGGTGAGTGCGGAAGACCTGGGGGGGGGTGATGTTCACACCCGTTTGTCGGGTGTGGCTGACCATTTGGCGCAGAACGACATGCATGCGCTGAGTATTGTTCGTCAATCCATCAAAAATTTGAATAAAAAGTCATCAAATAAGCACTTGGCCGACGAATTTGTTGCCTCAATAGCTCCTAAATATGTAGCATCAGAGTTGTATGGTGTGATTCCCACCGATACCCGGAAACCCTTTGACGTGCGCGAAATCATCGCCCGTGTCGTTGACGGTAGCGAGTTTGACGAGTTTAAAGCGCGCTTTGGCGCAACCCTGATCTGCGGCTTTGCGCGGATTGAGGGCATGCCCGTTGGCATCATTGCCAACAACGGCATTTTGTTCAGCGAGTCAGCGCTCAAAGGCGCGCACTTTATTGAATTGTGCTGCCAGCGCAAAATTCCCCTCGTGTTTTTGCAAAACATCACCGGCTTCATGGTGGGTCGCAAGTATGAAAACGAAGGCATCGCCCGCAACGGCGCCAAGATGGTCACCGCCGTGGCGTGTGCGTCTGTGCCCAAGTTCACCATCATCATCGGTGGCAGCTTTGGCGCTGGTAACTACGGCATGTGCGGCAGAGCCTATTCGCCCCGATTCTTGTGGATGTGGCCAAATGCTCGTATCAGCGTTATGGGCGGTGAGCAGGCGGCCAGTGTGTTGGCAACGGTGAAGCGCGACGGCATTGAAGGTAAGGGCGGTAGCTGGAGTTCTGAAGAAGAAACCGCATTCAAAGCGCCCATCAAAGAACAATACGAGGTGCAAGGTCATCCATACTTTGCCACTGCGCGTTTATGGGACGATGGTGTGATTGACCCCGCCGACACGCGCCGCGTTTTGGCGCTGGGCTTGAGCGCCGCGATGAATGCGCCCATACCTGAGACAAAGTTTGGCGTGTTTAGGATGTAGCAATTTTTGTCTGGTTAGGCAAGACAATGCAAGGACATAAAAATGGATGCTCTACTGACAATTTGGAACAGCATATTGGGCGCAACTGGCACAGTTGGTGCTGCCGCAGGTGGCGTTTTGGCAGCAAACACCAAAACCATGGACATGGCGCAACTGATGGCGCTGGCTGCCGCGCTAGGTTGGGCTAGCGGGATTCGTTTGTATTTGGTCGTGTTCATCACAGGTTTTGCTGGCATGCTGGGTTGGTTGCCGTTGCCTTCGGGATTAAACGTACTGCAACATCCCGCTATGTTGGCGGGCAGTGGTTTCATGTTATTCGTAGAGTTTTTTGCAGACAAAATTCCAGGCGTCGATTCTTTGTGGGACATGGTGCATTCGTTTATCCGTGTGCCGGCTGGTGCGGCCTTGGCCGCTGGCGTGTTTGGGGCGGACAGTGCGACCATGGGCTCTGTTGCGGGTTTGCTGGGTGGTGCTTTGGCCGCAACATCATTTGCAACCAAGGCCAGCACGCGGGCTGCAGTGAATACATCGCCTGAGCCCTTTAGCAATATCGCAGTGAGCTTGGTAGAAGATGGCGCGGTGATGGGCATGATGTGGTTGGCAACGAATCACCCCATCGCATTTGGCATCACTTTAGCTATTGTCTTGGTGTTGAGTATTTGGCTTTTGGTTATTTTGGTGAAATACCTCAAAGCCATTTGGCGTAAGTTGAGTGGTTGGTTTAGTAATGATGATTTGGCAATGACGCCCTAAAAAATACCTATGTTTAAAAAAATTCTCATCGCCAACCGTGGCGAAATCGCCTGCAGAGTCGCCGCGACTTGCGCCAGACTGGGTATCAAAACTGTCGCCGTATATTCAGATGCGGATGCGCATGCCAAACATGTGGCTGCTTGCGATGAAGCTGTTCATATTGGCGGTAGTTCGCCCAAAGAGAGCTATTTGCGGTGGGAAACGATCATTGAAACCGCGCTGGCAACAGGCGCGCAAGCAATTCACCCAGGGTACGGTTTTTTAAGCGAAAACGACGCGTTTGCAACCGCTTGTCAAGCGGCTGGGTTGGTCTTTATTGGGCCACCAGCCAGTGCGATTCAAGCGATGGGGCTGAAAGCGGAATCTAAGCAGTTGATGGAAAAAGCAGGCGTGCCGCTGGTGCCGGGTTACCACGGGGCAAATCAAGACGCTGCATTTTTACAATCGCAGGCCGATGGCATGGGCT
>JBEGUP010000293.1:0-2840 GCA_041178825.1 Pseudomonadota bacterium
TTTTTTTAAATAAATCAAATGGCGAGTTATTTTGTGTAGGCGAGTCAGCTCCCGCTAAATACGACATTCTTGGTAAATCAGCATGGAAAAACTATGCACGTTTGCAGTTGAGCACCGATAAAAACTATCTGTTTCTAGAGGCAGCTGCTGTTATCTTTGATTCAAACAATCAAATAACAGGAAAGAAAACAAAGCTCATGCGTTTTGATTTGTCTGATCCTGCCAAAGGTCCTCAGGGCTCGGTGTTGGTCGAGGGCTTTCAAAACTCATGGTTAAGTTCTGGATTTGGTGGAGATGTCTCACAGTTCGAGGGCTTTGACATCAATAACTATGCAGGCTTAGATAATGGCGATGCAATGGTTATGTACAACCGTTATGTGTATTCCGTTGGCGGTATGGCCATGGCTGCATCTAGTGGCTTAAGTAAGCAAAATAACTTTTACTACCGATTTGATGCCGATGGCACCTTTAATAGAATTGAAGTTGACGCGACCCAGGTCTCGCAGTTGGTAACTGCTGAAATGCAACAAAATGGCAATTTGAATGCAAGCTTTGGCACGGGTGCAATTGGCCAAATTCCATGCTACTTTAAGTCTGCAGATCGCGACAAGTTTTATTTCGCAATTCCTTTTGCTGCAATGGTAAATAACGGAGGGGCACAAACCAGTGTCAATAAATCCCTGATCGTATCGGCTGTGCGACCTGACGCATCAGCAACATCGCTCAGTGTAAGTAGATACACAACAAGCTTGCTTTGTGCGAATACTTGGAATACTACAACGCCATACTATGTCATTAATGGAGAATATTACAACTTGGATACCAGCTGGTACTGGGATCCAAACACCAACACCGGTGGTAACCAGACGTCTCTGATAAAAAAGGACTTTGGCTTCGCAACCGAAACGCCGCAAAATGACGTGGTTTATAAAATATCGACCAGCAATTCTTGGTGGGGTGGTAAGTCAATGTATGTGAGCGCAAATTATTTGTACATGAAATCCCCATACACAGGTGGTTGGTCTATGGGGTCTACGCCTGGAGACACATTGGAGCGCTTTGATCCAGCAACATTCAACAACACCTTGGCGGTAGGATCTCAATTAGGTAGCGCATTAACTATTTTGACAAGCTCAGATAATATTTCTATACAAAGTATTTCATCTGATGCTGCCGATGACAATTTAAAAATTGTGGGTCGAAAAACAGATGATGCTGACTTGTTGAAAGTTTACGGAACTGTTGATGCCCTAGGCTCCTTAATTTGGGCCCCGCAAACGTCCGTGACATATTCGCCGGTGACAATTCTGAAACTGTGATTCTTAAGTAGAGAAAAAAGCGACCTAAGGGTCGCTTTTTTAATGGTGAAATTAATATGCAGAGAGTAGCGCGTTCAAGTGTGCTTTGTGCTCAGCCGTCGCGTATGGCAACAACAAGCTCAACACACTCTTAGCCCCGCGCAGCAGCGATACCTGTGCACTCTCGGGTTCTAACGCATGGCGCGGGTCGCGCACGTATTCGTAGCTTAGCCACCATGTCAGCATCACCACCATGTGCGTGGCAGTGGCTTCGCGCTCACTCACGGTGATGGCCAATGCGCCGTCGTGCTCAAGGCTGTCTAGCAGCGTGCGAAATGCGGTGGTTTTGTGCAGCAACGCGTCTTTGATGTGTGTTTCGAGCTTGCGGTTCTTGCTGAGTAAGTCGTTCAAGTCGCGGTACAGAAAACGGTACTGCCAAACCAACTCAAACAGCGTGTGCATGAAAAACCATACGTCTTCCACGTCGTGCACGCCCGGCGCTGCGTCTAGCAGTTCATCCAGCGCCGCTTCGTAGCGGTTGAAGAGCGCCGTGACCAACTCCTCCTTGGCGGGGTAGTGGTAGTAGAGATTGCCCGGGCTGATGTTGAGCTCGGACGAGATCAATGTGGTCGACACATTGGGCTCGCCAAATCGGTTGAAGAGGTCGAGCGTGACCTCCAAAATCCGCTCTGCGGTACGACGTGGCGCTTTCTTTGCCATGTTTACTTATTGGGGTCAGAGCCCAATTAATTTTTGGCTGTTTTCTTAACTGGCGCTTTCTTTGCGGCAGTTTTAGCGGCGGGCTTAGCTGCAGGCTTCGCCTTCGCTGCAGCTTTTGGTTTCACACCCAGCTGTGCTTCCAGCGCAGCCACACGGGCATGCAGCGCTTTCAGCTCAGCGGCTGACGGCACGCCCAAACCATGCATAGCTTTGGCCACACGCTCTTCAAAAATGCCTTCTAGCTTGCCCCATTGCCCAGTGGCGCGTTCGTTCAAAGTGCTTGCAGCTTGCGTAACTTTTTGCGTGGCCTCTGCCAGCTTTTCTTCGGCTGTGGTGTGCACCTTACGTTGCATGGTGATGCCGTCGCTCACCAGCTTTTCAAACGCCTTGGTGCCGTCTTGTTGCGCCTTGGCAAATGCGCCTAAGCCAGCCAGCCAAATTTGCTGCGCTTGCTCTTTCACGTTGTCAGACATGGCGGCGGGATCGAATGGGTTTTTGGTAGACATGTGGGTACGCTTTCAAACAAAACATAAAACTGCACTTTAACGCCGAGTACAGTTAAACACCACATGAAGTTTAGTTAGACTTCGCAAACAATGAGTAGCGAAAAACCCGAGATAACCCATCAAGCTTGGTATGTAGTGCACACCAAGCCCCGCCAAGAAACACGCGCGTTTGAAAACCTGCAAAACCAGGGCTTTAACTGCTTCTTGCCCATCATGCAGGTACAAAAGTTGCGCAGTCAAAAGGTGCAGACCATCACCGAGCCCATGTTTAGCCGCTACCTGTTTATTCAGCTAGACGACACCACGCAAAACTGGG
>JBEGUP010000294.1:0-2823 GCA_041178825.1 Pseudomonadota bacterium
GCTGCAGAGGCAAATGCCAACCAAGGTGGTTTGTTTGACATGATGGGTGAAGATGATGCGCATGGCTCTAGTACGCAAGAGCCTGAGCTCAGCGACGCTACGCCGTGGGGTGTGAAAGAGCGATTAACGTTTGAAAAAACCGCCATGGGCTTTTACTTCTCAGGTCATTTGTTTGACGAGGTATCCCGCGAAATTCGGCAGTTTGTGAAACGCAATATCGATGACTTGATTGATTCACGTGAACCCCAGCTTTTGGCCGGCATTATTAGTGATTTTCGCGTGATCAACGGTCAGCGTGGCAAGATTGGCCTCTTCAAATTAGATGATACGACAGGGCAAATCGATGCGACTGTTGATGATGCAACCATGCAAGCGAATCGCAACTTGTTCAAAGAGGATGAGTTGATTGTCGTAATGGGAGTGATTCAGGCTGACCGATTCTCTGGCGGTAGCCCACGGCTCAAAATCAACCAAGTGTGGGATTTGCCGACAGCGCGATGTCGCTTTGGCAAACATTTGAAAGTTGATATTGGCGATAAAACGCCGGATATTAGTCGCCTTCTGCGCGAATTTCCACCCATGAAAGTGCAAACTGAGCAGGGCGATTTACAGCGCGGTATGCCGGTACGTATGTCAGTGGCTCGAACGGCTGATTTAGGTGTCGTGAATGCGGAAATCCAACTAGGAGATGACGCTAAGTTTTACCCTAGTGATGCTGCGTTGGCAAGTTGGATGGCGCAATCAGGTATTTCTAAAACACATATTGTGTATGAGTGAAATATGCCTGTAGCCGGCATATTTATTGCCTAAGCAGCTATAAAATTAATAGTAAATCCAAGATGAATTTACAACAAATCTTTGGGTTTGAAGTACATTTCTAGAGTTGATGGAACGCGTCCATCCGTATCTTTAGGCAATATTTCAGTCTTGTCCAAGGCGCGTAATACGGCGTCGTCCCAAGCTTTGTTACCACTGGATTTGATGATTTTTCGCCCCGTGATGGTTCCATCAGGCGAAGTTCGAACTTCCACACCCGCTTCAATATTGCCTGAAACTTCCGCTGTAAACACAATGTTGGGCTTAACCCTAGCGCTTACGCGTCCTGCGTAACCCGCAGATGGCCCAGTAGATTGCTTGGCTGTTCCCGTAGCGGTTTCCCCGCCACTTGCACCAGCTATGCCAGCGATTCGCTTTAAATTAGCTTCTCGTGCCGCTTTGAGCGAGGCTTCGTATTTCTTATCGTTCTCTGCAGCTTTGGCGTCGGCAGCTTTCTTGGCTTCTAGTTTCTTAGCCTCTAAAGCACGTTTTTTCTTATCTAGAGCTGCTAACTTAGCTTCTTCGGCTGCTTCGTCTTCGGCTTCTTTCTTGGCTAAGGCTTTGGCTTTTTCCTTGGCTTCGTCAGCTTTTTTCTTTTCTAGTTTTTTCTTTTCTTCTTTTTTTGTTTTTTCAATGGCGATTTGAGGATCAATTTTCGGTTCGGGTTCAGGCTCAACTACTTTGACAGGTTTGGGCGAAGGAGCGGGAGGTGGCAGCAGAGGCTCGACTTTAGGTTCGGGTTTAGGTTCTACTTGAGGCGTCGGCGTAGGTTCTACCAAAGCTGGGGCGGCTTGTTGCACCGTGGTCGACCACAGCTCGGCCTGCACTGGGGCATTCGTAGACTCACGCTTCCAGCTTACACCCCATGTCAAGGCAGCGATGAGAAATGTATGTGCCAAAACAGCCAAGCCAATGGCACGCCCACGCCCTGAGCTTGAAGGCGGTGTGAATTCTGGGCGGTCGGATGCTAAAGACATACTTGATTCAACGAATTAATCAAATGCAATGGCTTCAAATATGCTACTTTGCAAGTTGTACAGATAAGCCAACGCGTTGAATATCCGCTTTTTGCATGCTATTCATGACATCTATGACAGTTTCATACTTTACAGTTTTATCTGCACTAATGACGACAGGCATTTTTGTATCGCCTCGTTGCTTTTCTTTAACAATAATTGCTATATTTTTAATAGCTACATCTTTTTGTTTAGCACCACCTGAATCAATTATTTCGGCTGATTTTCCGTTTAAGGCAATAACGACTTGGACAACCTTGTCAGGTTGCTTATTGGCTTTTCCAATGCTGGGTAAATCAATCACACTCGGTGAAATCAATGGTGCGGTGACCATAAAGATAATCAACAAAACCAACATCACGTCGATGAACGGTACCATGTTTATTTCATTGATAGTGCGCCTGCCACGGCCGCGCGATACGGTGGCTACCATGGGTTAGCTTGTTACTTTCGCGCTTAAATTGCGTTGCAAAATATTAGAGAACTCTTCTATGAAGGTTTCTAATTTGATGGCAATGCGGTCAATATCGTGTGCAAATCGGTTGTACGCCACCACAGCAGGAATCGCTGCAAACAACCCAATGGCTGTAGCCACCAAGGCTTCAGCAATACCTGGCGCAACGGTAGACAAAGTAACTTGCGCCATAGAGGCAAGCCCTGTAAACGAATGCATGATGCCCCACACCGTACCGAACAAACCCACATAGGGCGATACGGAGCCAACGGAAGCTAAAAACGACAGATTGGTTTCAATAGCATCCAGCTCCCGCTGAAAACTCGCCCGCATCGCACGCCGTGCGCCGTCTAGGAGGGCACTATTGTCGTCTATACGACGCTCACGCAGTTTTTGGTACTCGCGCATGCCGCTAGCAAAAATACGTTCCATGGGGCCAGCATTAGGGTCGTTCTTTTTGGCAGCACTGGCCAGCTCGTTCAAACTCGTGCCCGACCAAAAATCTGCCTCAAACTCTTCATTCAGACGCTTGACGCG
>JBEGUP010000295.1:0-2820 GCA_041178825.1 Pseudomonadota bacterium
AAATCATCTCAACATGCCGTTCATGTGATGCGACAAAAATTACAATATCAAACTAGAGACGACATCTTCATGGCAAATAAAAAATACACCAATAACTCGGAATACCTAGGTCATTTCCTGCGTATTCGGGGTGCACGCACCCACAACCTTAAAAATATAGACTTAGATATTCCCAAACACACGCTAACTGTGATTACTGGTTTGTCTGGCAGTGGCAAGAGCTCTTTGGCATTCGATACCTTGTACGCTGAAGGACAAAGGCGTTACGTGGAGAGCCTCTCTGCTTATGCTCGGCAATTTTTGCAATTGATGGACAAGCCCGATGTCGATTTAATTGAAGGTTTGTCACCCGCAATTAGCATTGAACAAAAATCAGCCAGCCATAATCCGCGCTCGACTGTGGGTACTGTCACTGAAATCCACGACTACCTACGTTTGCTGTTTGCTAGAGCTGGCACACCGCATTGCCCTGAGCACCCCCAGCATGCCTTGGCTGCGCAAAGTGTCAGTCAAATGGTTGATACGATTTTGGCGATGCCGGTTGACACGCGTTTGATGATTTTGGCACCTGTTATCACTGATTCTAAGGGTACTCACGCTGACGCTATTCGTGGTTTGCAAGCCCAAGGTTTCATCCGTTTTCGTTTAAAAACGGGAGATGCTAAGGCTCGCCTGATTGAAGTCGACGATATGCCCGAACTCAAGAAGACAGAAAGACACAGCATTGATGTGGTGGTTGATCGGGTAAAGATAAAACCTGAAATTCGCCAACGTTTAGCAGAAAGCCTAGAGGCGGCTCTTCGCTTGGCGCAAGGGCGAGTCATCGCGCTCAATATGGATGACGAATCAGCTGCTGGGCACGTGTTCAGCAACCGATATGCCTGCCCTGAGTGCGGCTTTTCGCTCAAAGAGCTAGAACCGCGTTTGTTTAGCTTTAACAATCCTGCAGGCGCTTGTGGCAAATGCAGTGGTCTTGGTGAAGTGCAATTTATGGATCCTGCTCGGATTGTGACGCACACGAGTATGAGTCTTGCTTCAGGCGCAATTAAGGGCTGGGATAAGCGTAATGGCTACTATCACCAACTTCTTCAAGGAGTCGCTGCATTCTATGGTTTTGACACCGAAACTGAATGGGGCTCACTCAAAGAACAATCAAAACAAAAAATCCTTTACGGCACAGGCGATGAAAACATTCCTATGGCTTACGTCGGTGAAAAGGGAACGACTATCATGCGCAATCAACACTTTGAGGGCGTTGTGAACAACTTTGAACGGCGTTACCGCGAAAGTGATAGCAACACCGTAAAAGAAGAACTAGCGCGTTATATCAACGCCAAACCTTGCCCAGATTGCAAAGGCAGTCGTTTAAAAGCAGAAGCTCGGTTTGTTAAATTGATTCCTGCCACTCGCAACAAAAAAATATTAGAGCCTAGTATTCATGAGGTCAGTCGAATGACGCTAGCGGAAAGTTTAAACTATTTAGGCACGCTTAAATTACCGGGTTCTAAAGGTGAAATTGCTGATCGAATTTTGAAAGAAGTCATTGCAAGACTGAGCTTTTTGAATAACGTAGGGCTAAATTATTTAAGTTTGGACAGAAGCGCCAACACTCTTAGCGGCGGAGAAAGCCAGCGGATCCGCTTGGCTAGTCAGATTGGCAGTGGTTTAACGGGTGTAATGTACGTGTTAGACGAACCTAGCATTGGCTTGCATCAACGAGATAACGATCGCTTAATCGGCACATTGCAACACTTGCGCGATTTGGGAAATACGGTGCTCGTGGTTGAGCATGATGAAGACATGATCCGTGCTGCAGACTACGTCATTGACATGGGGCCTGGTGCAGGTGAGCATGGTGGGCGAGTACTTGCGATCGGCACTGCGCAAGAAGTAATAGACAATCCCGCCAGCGTTACAGGTGATTATCTCGCTGGACGCAGAGCAATTATCGTGCCCAAAAAACGCCACAAGCCAACAGACGCTTGGCTCACTGTCGTCGGTGCAAGCAGTAATAATCTACAAAAAATCACGGCTAAATTTCCAGTTGGCTTACTCACTTGCGTCACAGGTGTAAGCGGTAGCGGTAAAAGCACCTTAGTGAATGACACTTTGTATAAAGCCATAGCCAAAAAACTATATAACAGCCACGATGAGCCAGCCGCCCATAAAGAGGTAATGGGTTTAGATCATTTTGATAAAGTGATTAACGTGGATCAATCCGCTATTGGTCGCACCCCTCGCAGTAATCCAGCTACTTATACCGGGCTATTTACGCCACTGCGCGAATTGTTCGCTAGTACAGCCGAAGCAAAAGCCCGTGGTTACGATGCAGGGCGATTTAGTTTTAACGTTAAAGGAGGTCGTTGTGAAGCATGCCAAGGCGACGGCATGGTTAAAGTTGAAATGCACTTTTTGCCTGATGTCTATGTGCCTTGTGATACCTGTGAAGGTAAGCGTTACAACCGCGAAACACTCGATATTCGTTGGAAAGGTCTCAATATTGCAGAAGTATTGGCACTCACTGTTGAAGAAGCCCACCGAGTGCTAGACGCTGTTCCAACGGTTAACCGTAAACTAGCCACCTTAATGGAAGTTGGATTGAGCTACATTCGTTTAGGGCAAAGTGCTACCACTCTCAGTGGAGGTGAAGCACAGCGTGTAAAGTTGTCATTAGAACTTTCAAAACGCGACACAGGACGCACCTTATACGTGCTTGATGAACCAACCACGGGATTACACTTTCACGATGTCGCACAACTGCTTAAAGTGATTCATCAATTGCGCGACATCCACCCGATTCGAGCGCGGCGTTATCACCAA
>JBEGUP010000296.1:0-3871 GCA_041178825.1 Pseudomonadota bacterium
CCAAATTTCCCCACATCCAGCGCCTCGCGTACCTCGCGCATCAGGTTTAGGTAATAGTGCAGGTTGTGGATGCTGGCCAGCATGGGGCCTAGCATTTCGGCGCAGCGGTCTAAGTGATGCAGGTAGGCGCGGCTGAAGCCGGCGCGGCCGCCGTCGGCATAGGCAATCGCTTTTCCATCTTTGTCTGGCGTGCCTGCGCAGGCGTAGCAGGTGCAGGTGATGTCCAGCGGCTGCTCGTCGGCTTTGTGGCGGGCGTTGCGGATTTTCAGGTCGCCGAAGCGGGTGAACAGCGTGCCGTTGCGGGCGTTGCGGGTTGGCATGACGCAGTCAAACATGTCGATGCCGTTTTCTACACCAGCTATCAGGTCTTCCGGCGTGCCCACGCCCATTAAATAATGCGGTTTGTGCGCGGGGAGCTTGGGGCCGATGTGTTTCAGCACGCGCAGCATGTCTTCTTTGGGTTCGCCTACTGACAAGCCGCCGACGGCAATGCCAGGAAAGTCCAGTGCTTCCAGCCCAGCCAACGATTCGCCGCGCAGCGCGGTGTGCATGCCGCCTTGGACGATGCCAAACAGCGCATTCGGGTTCTCCAGCCGCGCAAACTCGTCTTTGCAGCGTTTCGCCCAGCGCAGGCTGAGTTCCATCGAGCTGCGCGCCTCGGCTTCGGTTGTCAACTGTCCTTTGGTTTTCGGCTCCACGCTGATGTAGGGCGTGCATTCGTCGAATTGCATGGCAATGTCAGAGTTCAAAATGGTTTGAATCTGCATCGACACTTCGGGCGTCAAAAACAGCTTGTCGCCGTTGACGGGGCTGGAGAATTTAACGCCTTCTTCGCTGATCTTACGCATCTCGCCCAAGCTCCATACCTGAAAGCCACCACTGTCGGTCAGCATCGGTTTGTTCCACAGCTCAAACTTGTGCAGTCCGCCAAACTGCTTGACCACATCCAAGCCCGGCCGCATCCACAGGTGAAAGGTGTTGCCCAAAATAATTTGCGCACCCATCTCTTCTAAGCTGCGCGGCGAGACGCCTTTGACCGTGCCATAGGTGCCCACGGGCATGAAAACAGGGGTTTCAACCACGCCGTGGTTGAGAGTCATACGACCACGGCGGGCGTGGCCTTCAGTTTTGAGGAGTTCGAATGTCAGCATGGGTGAGATTGTCGCAAACTTCGGCAGCAATCTCGGGCTATTCACCCATTATTCGACTTTTAATTCTATTGTTGGATCTCGGCCTGCTGGCGTTCGGAATGATCCCAAGCCCAAGCCATGGTGACGCTGAAGCTTAAAAGGATGGCAAAGCCGATGGTGAGGCGGAGGGCTAATTTCATGGTTAGATTTTTATTTTGAATGTCACCATTATTTATAGGCAAGCAACAAAATTTGAAAAGCCTCCATTAAATAGTCAAAAACATAACTTTTGTCACATTTTTGCGCGGCTTCAGAGGCGTCTTAGCAACATCGCATCCCCATAGCTGAAAAATCGATATTTTTGCGCAATCGCTTCGGCATACAGCGCCATGATGTGGCTGTGTCCGGCAAAGGCGCTGACCAGCATCATCAACGAGCTTTTGGGCAGGTGGAAGTTGGTGATCAGCGTGTCCACGATTTTGAAATTAAAACCCGGCGTGATGAAGATGTTGGTGTCGCCTTGCGTTTCGCCGTTCTTCGCCCACGTCTCCAACGCCCGCACGCTGGTAGTGCCCACGGCGATGACTTTGCTGCCTCTGGCTTTGCAGCGGGCAATGGCGTCTAGCGTGGTTGGGGCTATGCTGTAACGCTCAAAATGCATCACATGCTCGGCAATGTTCTCGGTTTTGACAGGCTGGAATGTGCCTGCGCCCACATGCAGGGTGACGCTAGCGCGTTCAACACCGCGTTTATCCAAAGCGGCCAGTAATGCTTCGTCGAAATGCAGTGCGGCGGTGGGGGCAGCCACTGCACCGGGGTTTTTGGCAAAAACAGTTTGGTAGCGGCTCACGTCATCCGCTTCATCCGTGTGGGTGATGTAGGGCGGCAGCGGCACATGGCCGTGGGTGTCCATGAGTTTGTACGGGTCGTCGCCCGCATCGTTGGACAGGACGAATCGAAACAGGGCGCCGTCTTTTTCAGGCCAACGCCCTAAAAGCGTGGCTGAAAACGCGCCACCCGCCATCCAAATCGTCTCGCCCGGATGTGGCTTTTTGCTGACGCGCATGTGGGCGACGACTTGGTTGCCGGTCAACACGCGCTCAATCAGCAGCTCAACCTTGCCGCCTGATGGCTTTTCGCCAAAAAGACGAGCTTTGACGACCTTTGTGTCGTTAAAAACCAATAAATCGCCGGGGTTCAGCAGATTGGGCAAGTCGTGAAAAATTCTGTGGACTGCGGCTGGAGATAAGCCATCAAGTAATTTGGAGCCGCTGCGCTCTGCTGCGGGGTGTTGGGCGATGAGTTCGGGAGGGAGGACGAAGTCAAAATCTGACAAAGTGAACGAAGATGGAGGAATTTGGGCATTCATAGGGCAGAATTGTCCCATGTCCGAGGCGCCCACCCCACTAACCGCTCCATCTGTTGCCAAAAAAAAGGCGAAACCTGCTCGAAAGTTTGCTGCAGGGGTTGCGGAAGGTGCGGTGGACAAAAAAACGCATCTGCAAAAAGCGATTGCCAAGCTTGGCCTGCACCGCGATATTGACCTAGCGCTGCACTTGCCACTGCGCTACGAGGACGAAACCCGCCTGACCAAGTTGCGCGATGCCAGAGAGGGTGACACGGTGCAAATCGAAGGCGTGGTCACCAAATGCGAAATCACCTACCGCCCGCGCCGCCAATTGCTGGTGGACGATGGCTCGGACACCTGCACATTGCGGTTTTTCAGCTTTTACCCCTCTCAGCAAAAGGCACTGGCGGTGGGCAATGTGATTCGGGCGCGGGGTGAGGTGAAAGGGGGCTTTTTGGGCTTCACTATGATGCACCCGAGTTTCAAAACAGCAGGTAGCGATCTGGCGACAGCGTTGACGCCGGTTTACCCCACCGTGGCGGGACTGCCGCAGGGTTATCTGCGCAAAGTGGTGCTGGGCGGGCTGGCGCGGGCGGATTTGAGTGAAACCATGCCGGCAGAGCTTTTTGCTATCATTTTTGATGGTAATTTGAGTGCTCAAATTGGCATTCAACCAGCATATTTGCTGCCTGAGGCGCTATCATTTTTGCATCAACCGACGCCCGATGTGTCGTTGTCACAACTAGAAGATAGAACGCATCCGGCATGGCAGCGGCTGAAAATTGAAGAGTTACTGGCGCAGCAAATCTCGCAGTTGCAGGCTAAACGTGAGCGGGCTGCGCTGAGAGCGCCAGTGTTGACATCCCAAGGTAAAAATTCACTTTATGAGAAATTGCTAGGGATTATTCCTTTCAAGCTAACCGCCGCACAAGAGCGCGTTTGCAGCGAAATCACCCTCGATTTAGCCCGCAACATCCCCATGCACCGCCTGCTGCAGGGTGATGTCGGCTCGGGTAAAACCGTGGTCGCCGCGTTGGCAGCGGCCAAATGCATAGATGCTGGCTGGCAGTGTGCACTGATGGCGCCGACTGAGATTTTGGCTGAGCAGCATTTTCGCAAGTTGCTCAGTTGGCTGGAGCCGCTAGGCATCACCACCGCATGGCTGACGGGTAGCCAAAAAACCAAAGAACGGCGTCAAGCGCTGGCGTTGATTGCCAGTGGCGAAGCGGCGCTGGTGGTGGGCACACATGCGGTGATTCAGGATAAGGTGCAGTTTAAAAATCTGGCTTTGGCGATTATTGACGAGCAACATCGCTTTGGCGTGGCGCAGCGGCTGGCTTTGCGGTCAAAAATGGTGGCTGATACCAATTTAGAGCCACATTTGCTGATGATG
>JBEGUP010000297.1:0-2810 GCA_041178825.1 Pseudomonadota bacterium
TCATAACGCATTTGGTAGCCAAACACGCTTTTCGTGCCCGTACCGGTGCGATCTGCTTTGAAAACACCATGTGTATCGACATGGCGCAAAAATGTTTCGTATTGGTTTGTCATTGTTTGCATGGCTAAATAATAACCTAGGGAAAGCGATAGCAGTGAACGTCGTATGACAACCTAGAATAATTGTACGTATGCTTATCGTTATGAGTGTGGCGTACGACATAGATAAATGAATAACAAATGAGCAAAGCAGGGAGAGAAGACATGAAACCATTTCGTCACTTTATTTCAGGTTTAAGCGCAGCAGCAGCCTTAGCCACCTTGGTAACAGGCACACTGTGGGTCAATGCAGCGCAGGCGCAGGCATTTCCCAGCAAACCTGTCACTTTGATGATTCCGTACCCTGCAGGTGGCCTGTCTGACGTCATTGCCCGCACGGTCAATGTACCCTTGGGCAAAGCCTTGGGGCAACCCGTTTTGGTTGATAACTTAGGTGGTGCTAGCGGCAGCATTGCGGCGCAAAAAGTGTTGAATGCCCCTTCGGACGGCTATTTGGTGTTCCAAGGCTCGCCAAACGAGTTGATTTTTGCGCCCTTGGCGATATCGTCCGTGAAGTACAAACCAGAGGATTTCCGTCAAATTCACCGCATAGGTATGGCGCCCATGGCGATTATTGCGCGTCCTGATTTACCTGCCAATAATGCGGATGAATTGGTTGCTTATGCGATCAAAGCGGCTAAAGAAGGCAAATCTATGACCTACGGCAGCGTTGGCATTGGCTCTTTTTACCACTTGTTGGGTGAGCAAATGAGCAAAGTCATAGGCGCTCCCATGCTGCACGTACCTTACAAGGGTGGGGCGGATGTATTCAAAGACATGATGGGCAACCAAGTGGATATTTTTATCACTCCTTACGGTGCACCACAGGTAGAGCTGGCCAAAACTGGCAAGCTCAAATTCATTGCAGGCGTCGCGCCAGGCGCACGGGGCCCATTGATGCAGCAGTTGCCCAGCACGTCTGAAAGTAAATTACTGAAGGGTTTCACGGCTGAAATCGGTACTGGCTATTTTGTGAAACGTGATACACCAGAGCCTATCGTTCAAGCCCTGCACAAAGCGATTCAGACCACAATGGCAGATGCTGATTTCAAAGCCCGCGTGGTAGCACTGGGGCAAGAAATGTCACCTTTGCAGTCCTTAGACGCGGCTAATAAAGCCTTTGTCGATGAAACAGCGCAATACCGCGCCATCGCCAAATCCATCAACCTGCAACCGCAATAAAAATCAATTAAGTTAACCTATCTAGCCAAGACGTTATAAACAGCAGGGTAACCAGCAGTGCTGCAACCACCGGCATAACAGCTGCAAGCCCTGCCCAAGCGGCAATCAAACCAAACACCGCTGGAATGACTGAGCCACCAGCGTAAGAAAACATCATCTGCCGGCCAATCACAGCGCTGGCGACATCATCTGGAAAGCGCCGTGCTGTTTCATGCATCAGCGACGGAAACACTGGCGCACAACCCAAACCCATCAGCACCAAGCCTGCCAAAGACGCATCTCCCACCCAACCATGCGCCGCAAACAACGCTGCGCCCAAAGCAGCCACACAAATACCGATTTGCACCAGCTTGCGATTGCCCAGTCTGTTCGCAACCAAGCCCACGCCAAACCGCCCCACGGTGATCGCCCCAAAATACACCGATACCCACACCACAGCCTGCGCCAACGGCATGCCGCGACCCGTCACCAAAATACTGGCTGCCCACAGCCCCGTGCCCATTTCAGCCGCTACGTAAAGCAAAAAAGTAATGGGTGCAAGCCAAGTTGCCAGCGCATTCACAGGCTTAAAGACAGGCTTAAAAGTGGCTGATTCATGATGAGATGTAGTTGTTCCAGCAACTGGTGCGGCAGCAGACTCCTGCGACCACAGCCGCAGCGTCAAAAACAACACCACAGCCAAACCCAACTGCAGCAACCCAATCGTACGCGCCCCCAGTGTCCACCCAGCTGCGCTGGCCACTGCCCAGCCCATGATCAACGGCCCCGCCGTCGCCCCTATGCCCCAAAAACCATGCAACCAGTTCATATGCCGCGACGAATAATGTGCCGCCACAAAGTGGTTCAAACTCGCATCCACCGTGCCCGCGCCTATGCCCATAGGCACGGCCAGCACCACCAGCCAAGCAAATGACGGCACGATTGAGTAACCCACCAGCGCCAAACCCGTCATCAAACAACTGCCAGCCACCACCACGCCCGTGCCTAAGCGTTTCACAATCGCACCCGCAAAATAGCTAGCCGCCGCAGCGAACAACGTACCCACCAACGTAAAAATACCCACCGCTGCCAGCGGTTGCCCAAAATCCGCCCGCACAGCCGGCCAAGCCGCCCCCATGACCCCATCTGGCAGCCCTAGGCTGATGAAGGACACGTAAATGATGCCGAGTAAAAATAGATGTGCCAAGGACGTTCCTGCTATGTGTTAATTGTAGTGTTTGAATATGGCTGTAGCCGGCGTATTTGTTGCCTGAGAAGCTATTAAATCAATAGTAAAAATTCAGCTATTATGAGGGTAAATCAATAGCAAGGATACCCCATGCCAAGACTTCAGCCACTCCCGCCAGAGACCACCCCAGAGCTTAAATCACATTTTGACTTTTTCTTAGGTACCTTAGGTTTCACCCCCAACAGCGTGCTGACCATGCAACGCAAACCCAAGCTGGTGCAAGCTTTCGCACAGCTCAATGCAGCCGTGATGGATCCGGTTGGAGAGGTCGATTTAGGCTTCAGGCGGCTGATTGGCCACGT
>JBEGUP010000298.1:0-7405 GCA_041178825.1 Pseudomonadota bacterium
GTGCGAATGACAAGTAATGAGCGGGAGTGACGGGTTCTATCTCCCCCGCATAAACAGCGCATCCAACTCTTTGATGCTGATCTGCCGCCAAGTCGATCTGCCGTGGTTGCACTGGTCAGAGCGTTCGGTTTCTTCCATTTGGCGAAGGAGGGCGTTCATCTCGTCCAGCGTCAGCTTGCGGTTCGCCCGCACCGCGCCGTGGCAGGCCATGGTGGAGAGGATTTCGTTTTGCGCGCGTTGGATGACGGTGCTGGCGTCGTGCAGGGCGAGTTCGGCTAGGACGCTGCGGGCGAGTTCTACGGCGTCGCCCCTGGCCAAAGTCGTCGGCACAGCGCGGACGGCTAGGGTTTTGGGGGAGAAGGCGGTGATGTCTAGGCCGAGCTGCAGCAGCGTATCGGCGCATTCTTGCGCGGTGGAGACTTCCAACGGCGTGGCGGCGAAGGTGGCGGGAATCAAGAGCGGTTGGCTGGGGAGGGCGGATTTTGCTGATTCAGCGACGTTGATTTGTGATTTCAGCCGCTCATAAACAATCCGCTCATGCGCGGCGTGCATGTCCACAACGACCAAGCCCTGCGCGTTTTCCGCCAAGATGTAGATGCCTTGCAGCTGGGCGACGGCGCGGCCTAGGGGCCAGATGGTGTCGTTGGCCATCCCGTTTGAGTTGCCGGTTGGCACTGAATTTTGGAACGCTGGTTCGCTGATTTCTGTACGATTCTGTGGTGGCCAGGCGGAAGAAACGTCTGAGACGAGGTGAGGCTCAGCCGGTAAAAGTTCTCTATTTTGAGTGTAATTTGCTACATAATTAGTAGCTGATGAGGCAGTAAATACGCCGTCTATAGGTATATTTGAGGGTCTAAAGCCGGTAAATGACTGATTTTCAGGCTCAGTTTGGCGATTTTGAGCTGTTTGCGCTGCTGTCGCTGCCCTTGGCGCAGCCAAAGCATTTTCTACCGCATGCCGCACCGCTTGATGCACCTCGCGGCCATCCCGAAAGCGCACCTCGATCTTGGTCGGATGCACGTTGACATCCACCCGCGTTGGCTCAATCTCCACATACAGCACATACACCGGCTGGCGGTGGCCGTGCAGCACGTCTTCATAGGCAGAGCGAGCCGCGTGGGTGATGACTTTGTCGCGGACGAAGCGCTGGTTGACGTAGGCAAACTGCGGTGACGCGGATGCCGTTTTGCGTGTGGTCGACTTGGACGGATTGGGTGATGAAATCATCGCCAAATACGTCTTTCAACCTTTGATTTCGTTGAGTTTGCGTCGTTTCAGCCTGCGAAGCACGCCATTGCTCCACCAGCTTGCCATCGTGCCAAATGGCAAAACCCACCTCAGGCCGCACCAGAGCATGGCGGCGCACGGCTTCGATACAGTGCGCCAGCTCGGTGGCATCGGTTTTGAGGAACTTACGCCGTGCAGGGGTGCTGAAAAACAGCTCTTTGACTTCAACCGTCGTGCCCTGCGTGCGGGCAGCGGGGCGGAGTTCGCCGGTCAAACCGCTCAGCGAAAAGGCCGTGGGTTGGCTGGCGGGGCGTGAAATCAGCGCACAATCGGCAATCGAATTGATAGCGGCCAGCGCTTCACCTCTGAAACCCATGGTACCGACGGATTCCAAATCGTTCAAATTGGTGATTTTGCTGGTGGCATGGCGTTTGAGGGCGATGGCTAGCTCTTCGGGCGCGATGCCCACCCCGTCGTCTTCCACAGCGATCAGCCGCACGCCGCCAGCGGAGAGGCGCAGGGTGATCTGCGTCGCGCCCGCGTCCAGCGCGTTGTCCACCAGCTCGCGTACGACCGAGGCGGGGCGTTCGACCACTTCGCCAGCGGCGATCTGGCTGATTAGCTCGTCAGGGAGTTCGCGGATGGGGCGGCGGGGAAGTGAGGCGTCAAAGGGCATAGGGCATTGTAAAGCGGTGATAATCACGCCTATGGAAATCATCACTACGCTTCTCGACTTCATTCTTCACGTTGATAAATACCTTGAGGTTTTTGTCAAAAACAACGGCACTTGGGTCTATGTGCTGCTGTTTGCCATTATTTTTGTGGAAACGGGCTTGGTCGTCATGCCGTTTTTACCGGGCGATTCGCTGCTGTTCGTGGTCGGGGCGATGTGCGGTATTGGGTTGATGGATTTGCCGCTCAGCATTGGCTTACTTTGGTTGGCGGCAGTTTTGGGCAATCAAACGAACTACACGATTGGGCAATATTTTGGCCCCAAGGTGTTCAAGTGGGAAGATTCCAAGTTTTTCAACAAGAAAGCCTTCAACCAAGCGCATGATTTTTATGAAAAATACGGCGGCATCACTATCGTTGCGGCGCGATTTATGCCGTTTGTGCGCACGTTTGCGCCGTTTGTAGCCGGCGTGGCGCAAATGACGCGTGGCAAATTCACGCTGTACGACATCACCGGTGGCTTGCTGTGGGTGGCAAGTTTGACGATTTTGGGTTATTTTTTTGGCAATATTCCGATGGTGAAGCAGCACTTGGACAAAGTGATTTACGCGATGATTATTATTCCGGGCTTGTTTGTCATGTGGGGCGCTTGGAAGACAAGAGCTAAAGACCAGAGCTAAAAACTATAGCAATATAAAAGCTAAAAAGGGATAAATTGACATGGCAAGCGGCAACAAGTCCGCCACCATCCGCCACAACATCACTGAAGCAGAGCTGCGCCCAGGTGGCACCGTCTCTGGCCCCGTGATGATGTTTGTCGCCGATGTGGCACTGTACGTGGCGATTTTGGGTGAAATTGGTATTGTGCCGCTGACGGTGACGACCAGTTTGAATATCAACTTCTTGCGAAAACCCGCAGCCGACAAAGCCATCATCGGCGTTTGCAAACTCATCAAACTTGGTCGCACGCTGGCGATTGGTGAGGTGTCGATTTATTCAGAAGGCAACCCAGAGATGGTGGCGCATGCGGTGGGGACGTATGCGATTCCGCGGGTTGCTTGATTGCAAGCATGTACATTTCATGTTTAAATTTGAACTTGTATTGAAAAACGCAGTCTCAAAATCGGGAAAGCCCATAAATCAGTAACAGCAAATAGCTATTTGTTCATGCCTTCAAAGTTAAGCATCATTCACCGAGTTTTCGTCTTGCTTGCAGCCCTGTGGTTTGCGGGCTATGCGAGCGCGACGGTTGTTTGTGCCAACAGCTGTCCTGATTGCGTATCGGTCAGTGCGTCGGTGAATAGCTGCAATGCAAGTTGTTCCGCAGTCAGCGTGCCATCGTACGAAGTGGTGAAGGTCAAATTATTCAAGCCAACCGTTCAAAACCTAGAACTTCCTTTGATTTTTGTTTCAGTTCATACCGCTAACATTTGGAAGCCGCCCAAGCAAGCGTTGCCTTCCTCATTTGAATTAGTTATTTAAATTTATTCGATATTAATTTTTAAAAGGTATTTACATGAAAACCAAATCTTTGAAATTCTTTGCTGCTGTCGCAGCATTTGTGGGCTCTTCCAGCGTGTTTGCTGCGGCTGCAGGCGCGTGCTGCGTGGCAGGTGCAGCATGTTGCTTAGGCGTTTTGCCTTGCTGCTTGTAACACTGTAATTAGTTAAACCTAAGGCTCAGTCACTGCAAAGTGGCGGGGCCTTTTTTACGTATTGCCAAATGACGTATGCGATACCGAGGCGATAAAGCTTGCTAGACTCTTAAAACGGTGTTTTTACCGTCTAACAGAAAAAAGGCTACAGTTTTGAACACATTCGTTCGCAAATTTTTTTCTTGCTTAGCATGGGTGCTTCTTGGCAGCTTGGCACACGCACAAAATACCGAACCAGTGGGCAAACAAACTGTGGCCACTTTTGAGTCAACCTTTGTTGGGTCGTATCGACAGGGTAGTGTTGATGTGATGTCTGAGTTGGCGCTGTTCAAAGACAATACATTTTGCTATTCGGTGACGGCGGGGGCGCTTGATCAGATGATTACAGGGCGCTGGTCTGCACTCAGAGCGGCCAAAGAGAGCGCAGATTTGCGTGGTATCTACCTCACTGAAATCCGTCCTACAAACGCGCCTACTTATCCCGTAGTCGGTAGTCATTTAAAAAGAGCAAGTAACAAGATAGAAATCGTTTTTGATGGTCGATCTTTGTCTGAGGCTTATTCGCCAGTATTTGCCATCTCGAATTCAGAAGTGTTGCCAGAGAAGTTCAAGCCGCTGTTTTCAGACAATATGGGGTCTTGGGCAGAGAGTTATTTTTACCCGCAAATTCAACCAGATCAAGCCAAATATTTGTACATTGGCGATATGCCAGTGGATGCGAATGGGCGGCCACAAAAGTTGCAAGTTGTACAGTACAAACTAGATTCAAAATTTGATACATATCGCATTTATTTTGACATGACAACGGCGAGACCAGCTTTGAATTTAACCGCCAAGTTCACCGATGGCGTGCTTGTTGCCGATGGGCAACGGTGGGGTGTCAAGAGAGTACAGTCACAAAAGTGGATGGATGATGCGAAAGCAACTTGCCAAGCTGCTCAATACAATACGACAAACCCAGTCGCAGAATCGCAAGGCGCGCAACAAACAACGCTTTTGAATGTTGTCAAACCCTTAAAAACTTATTTGGTTGAGAGAAAAGCCGTTCTCGGCCAACCTATTTTTGACGAGAGTTATAAAAGCGCTGAGCATGGCTACGACTCAGCAGAAAAAGTGGTTAAAGAAGAAATGGCTGGGCTGTCGGAAGCGTATGCAGCTGCAAAGAGCAGCAGTGCAAAAATCGATGCCTATTTGCAGTTAAGCAAACAAATTGTTGATGCAAACGTGCGTTTGAAAGAACACAGCGCACCCTTGGCTGATCAATATGCGCAGCTGATCAATGCCACCAACACCAAGCGAGATTTTCAATCTACCACCAAGGTGTTATTTCATTTCGTCAACCATATTTTGACGGGCATTGACCCTTTTATTGCGTCACTGGACAAGGGAGAAAAACGGCAATCGCAATACAGACTATCTGTGATTGCAAGCCAAAGCCTTGCAGCCTCGGTAGAAACTAAAAATGAGGCCATGAGCCAACTGGTCTTTGACAAAATCCTCACACCAAAATTCGATATCAAGACGCATGAGAATGCAACCCTCATTTACAACTTGGCTTGTTTTTACGCTTTAAAAGGCAATAAACCCCAGATGCTAGAGGCGGTTGTGCAAGCGCGTTTACGTGGCAAGCCCGCCAAACAATTCATGGACGACTCGGATTTTAAAAACTTCTTGAGTGATGCGGACTTTCTGGCTGCTTTGAACTGAAAGTCGCTACATTAATTGATTAAATCTGTCTGTTTCTAGCCAACGGCGGATTTCGAGCAAAGTAGCGTTTGATGCCGCGCATCACTGCATCAGCCAGTTGGTCTTGGTAATCTTGGCTGCGCAGTTTGTCTTCTTCATCGGGGTTGCTGATGAAGGCAGTTTCTATGAGAACGCTGGGAATATCAGGCGCTTTGAGCACCGCAAAGCCGGCCTGTTCGACTTGGGCTTTGTGTAGTTTGCCCAAACCACCAATTTCTTTCAATACAGCACCACCCAAGCGCAAGCTGTCGTTGATTTGTGCGGTGGTGCTCATGTCAAGTAGTGCTTTGAGCACGTTGACGTCTTTGGCTTTGATATTGACGCCGCCCACCGCGTCTGCCGCGTTCTCTTTGTTGGCCAACCATCGGGCAGAGGCGCTGGTTGCGCCTTTGTCGCTCAGCGCAAACACGCTGGCACCGCGCGCTTCTGGGTTGGTGAAGGCGTCGGCGTGGATGCTGACGAACAAATCTGCTTGCACTTTTTGTGCTTTTTTAACGCGGTCGTTCAGGGGGACGAAAAAGTCTGCATCTCGCGTCAAAAAGGCACGCATCGGGTTGCCGCCAACCACGCTTTTATTGATGCGGTCGCGCAGTTTCAGGGCGACACTTAAGACCACGTCTTTCTCGCGCGTGCCGGCTGGTCCAATCGCACCTGGGTCTTCACCGCCATGGCCGGGGTCTAGCGCGATGATGATGAGGCGGTCGGTTTTACTAGGTGCAGCTATTGACGGCATAGCGTTCGCGATGCTCGTTTTTGGCTCTTTTTCAGGTAATTTTTGAGCTGTAGCCGGCGTATTTATTGCCTGAGATGCTATATTATTTGCAGTAATGTTGGCGGTGTTTTCGAGTTTCTTGCTGTTTTTCTGTGCAATCAAATCACCTAAGGGGTCTGAGGTTTCAGGCGGTTTGGCTTCTTTCAATCGCTCGTTGATCAAAGCTTCCAGCGGGTCGATTTGGGTTGCAGGGTGCAAATCTACAACCAAGCGGTGTGCGTAAGCGGCAACTGGCTGTAAAGCGAAGACTTGGGGCAGCGCGGCTTGCTTCAAATCCATCACCAAGCGCACAACGCCTGGTGAGCCAGAGCCAGAGGCGTTTGTAAGCTGCCCTATGCGAATGCCGCTGATAAACGGGTCATCCGCCTTGACCTTGGCAACCAGTTCACGCAGCGCAGGGTTCAGCTCTAAGCCCTCGATATCCACCGCCAAACGCGGTGGTTCTTTGATGAAAGTTTGCTTGGTTTTGAGGGCAACATCGCTCTCAATGGTGATGCGTGTATAGTCCGCCGCTGGCCAAACACGCACCGCCACAATGCCAGCGCCATGTGCGATTTGGTGGCTGCCCAGAAGCAATACCAAAGTGCCTTGGGCGGACAGCTTTAAAACGGAACGACGTTGCATAGAGGGTGCTTGTATGGCGTTTGAATGGCGAATTATTGCAGTTTAGAAATGATTTGCTGGCCTACAGATGTTTGCGCTGTGAGTATTATGGTCCGTGATTCATCCATATTTGCTACTATTTTAATAGCTACATCGGCAACAGGTAGTTCGGCTGCAGCTTTTTCTGGCCATTCTGCGAGTTTGATACCTTTGCTTGCAAAAATGTCTCGGAAACCGGCTTCTTCCCACTCTAGCGGGTCGTTGAAACGGTAAAAGTCAAAATGCCACAAGTTCAACGGTTGATACAAGGCATTTTTGATGTCGTCGTAAGACTCCACAATCGCATAAGTCGGGCTTTTGATGCGACCCATTACGCCCATCGCTTGCAGCAAATGCCGCACAAACGTGGTTTTACCAGCGCCTAAATCGCCATGCAGCTCGATGAACAGGCTGTCCTCAGGCGTTAGGGTTGATAATTGGTGCGCTAAACGCGCCGCAAATTGGCGGGTGTCTTCCTCGGTTTTCCATTGCAATGTTAATTCGATCAAATCAGGCACAAATCAAGTTATTTCTATAAGTTAAATATTTTGGACAGCAACGTATTATTCAGTCAAATCCAAACTTGGGCGATGGAACTGGGATTTTCTCAGATTGGCGCGACAGGCGTTGACTTGTCTGCCGCCGAGCCAGGTTTGCTGTCGTGGTTAGCCAACGGTTTTCATGGCGACATG